>JBIKVO010000003.1:0-20905 GCA_044356795.1 Caulobacterales bacterium | reverse complement strand
AATCAGCGTCAGTCCGTAGGCGCCGTCGTCGCTGAGCGCGTCGAGGTACCACCAAAGGTACCCGCCCGGTGGAACAGGCGTGTCGAAGGCCGGTCCGCGAGCAGGGCTTGCGCGGCCAGCATCCCCGACAAAGTCGCCATCGGCGCGCCCGCACTCGGATGCACGCTGCCCCCCGCCAGATAGAGGCCCGGCGTTTTCGTGCGCGCCCCCTTGCGGGCAAAGGCCGCGAAGGGGCCGTGGTTCACCGGGCCATAGATCGCCCCGCCGGTGTGCGGAAACATCCGCGCGAAATCCTGCGGGCGCGTGCATGTCAGCGGTCCGACCGGTTTGATCGACAGGCCCGCCCGCAGCAGGCGGGAGAAGGTCGCGGCTTGGCATTGTTCGATCTCTTCGGCGGAAAGGGGATGGGTGTCGGCGCTGGGCGGCGCATTGACCAGGATCAACACGCGTTCACCGCGGGACGGGGCGCGGGCGTCGTCGTCGCGGTCTTGCGCGCACACATACACAGTGGGATCGCGCGGCAAGGCGTGATGTTTAAAAATGGCGTCAAATTCACCGCGATAATCATCGCCGAAAAACACGGTGTGGCGCAGCAGATCGAAGCTGTCGGCCTTGACGGCGCCGGTCCATGTCAGCGCCGACAGCGAGCGTTGCGACGGCGGCGTTGCACGCGCCACGCGCCGGCCTGCTTTGCCAAGCCCGCCAGCACCCAGCGCGGACACATCGCAGTTTGCGATCACGGCATCGGCGGCGAATGTCTCGCCGTCTTCCGTCATCACGCCGGCGATTTCCCCGCGCTGGATCAGCAGATCGCGCGCATGCGTGTGATAGCGGAATTGCGCGCCGCACGATGCGGCCGCCTCCGCCATGCCCAGCGCCAGCGCACGCATGCCGCCGTCAACGCTCCACACGCCGTCTTGTTCCACATGCGCGATCAGCATCAAGGTGGCGGGCGCCGAAAATGGCGAGGCGCCGGTATAGGTCGCGTAGCGCGCAAACAATTGCCGCAGCCGCGGATCGGGGAAGTAATCGCCCAAAGCGCGCCATAGCGTCTTGAACGGCTGCGTGCGCAACAGGTCGGGCAGGCCTGCAAGGCCCACGCGCCCGGCAAGCGCCATCGGGCCTGGCTTTTGCGCGGTCATGAACGGGCCGATCAGGGTGCGATACGCAGCCGCGCTGTCTTCAAGAAAGCGGGCGAAGCCGTCGCGCTGGGCGGCGCCGGAAAATCGGCCAACGGCATCCAATGCTGCGCGTCGATCGGCGGGAAGATCAAACAGCGGACTGCCGCGCCATGAATGCCGGGCCAGCAGGCGCATCGGCGTGACGCGGACAAAATCATCAAAGGCAAGGCCCGCCGCGGCGAACAATTCATCGAACACGAAGCGCATTGTGAACACGGTGGGGCCAGCGTCCACCGGCCCCAGGGCGCTGTCGGTTGCGCGCATTTTACCGCCCGGCGCGCCGGCGCGCTCCAGCACGATGACGGCGTGGCCAGCGCCCGCCAGGGCCAGCGCCGCCGCCAGCCCGCCCGCTCCCGCGCCAATGATCACGACCCGCGCCATGGCTGTTGCTGCGTCCTTTTTGACCGGGGCGCGCCGCGAGATGGCGGATTGACTTGTCGCGCGCCCGTGTCAATTTGATTGGACGATTATAGGCGACAAGCGCGCCGAACACACGGCTTTTTCCGCCCCGCGCCAAACCGTCTCACCGGCTGGCCCGCGAGGTGGGGGCGCACGGTGGGGGGGCGAAGGGGCGCTGCGCACGGCTTTAGGAGGGCGGTATGCGGTCTTCAGCGCGGATTGAACAGGCGTTGGAACGGGCGCTGCAGCGCGCCGAAGGCGCAGGCGATGGGCCGCCGCTTCTGGCTGAGGCGATGCGCCACGCGGTGTTTCCGGGCGGCGCACGGGTGCGCCCGCGGCTGTGCCTTGCCGTGGCGCAGGCTTGCCTGGGCGAGGCGCCGCCAGCCGCTGAAATCGCCGGCGCCGCGATTGAGCTGCTGCATTGCGCCTCGCTGGTGCATGACGATTTGCCCTGCTTTGACAATGCCGAAACGCGCCGCGGCCTGCCCAGCGTGCACGCCGCGTTCGGGCAGCCGCTGGCGGTGCTGGCGGGCGATGCGTTGATCGTGTTGGCGTTTGAGCATCTGGCCGCGGAATTGGCCGCGTGTCACGCGCTGGATCGCATGGCGCCGCTGTTGGCGGTGATTGCGCGCGGCGTTGGCGCCCCGCATGGCATTGTTTCCGGGCAGGCTTGGGAAAGTGAGCCGCGCGCGCCGTTGAAGCGCTATCACGCGGCCAAAACCGGCGCGCTGTTCGTCGCGGCCACAATGGGCGGGGCGATCGCGGCGGGGCAGGATCCCGGGCCCTGGCGCATGGTGGGCGCGCGGCTGGGCGAGGCTTATCAGGTCGCCGATGATCTGCTGGATGCGGTGGGCGAAGCGGAGATGGGCAAACCCCTGCAGCAGGATCACGCCCATGCCCGGCCCAATGCGGTGGCCAGCCTCGGTCTGAAGGGCGCCGCGCGGCGCCTGGAGCTGCTGGTGGCGGACGCCGTGCGCGCGGTGCCCGATTGCCCCGGCGCGGAAGATTTGCGGGATCTGGTGCGGGCGCAGGCCGGGCGGCTTGTGCCGCCGCGTTTGGCGCTGGCGCCGGCATAGCGGGGCCGTCATGGCCCTTCCTGAATTTGGCGCGCTGTCTGGCGCCGCCCCGCAGCCGCCATCGGCATCGCTGTGGGCGCGCATGCGCGCGCGCATCGCCCGCTATCGCGACACCCTTTATGCAAGCCCCGCCTTCCAGGCGTTTTCGGTGCGCTTCCCACTGACGCAGGGCGTCTCAAACGCTTATGCCAAGCGGTTGTTTGATCTGGCGGTCGGGTTTTCCTATGCGCGCGTTCTGCATGCGTGCGTGGCGCTGGATCTGTTTGCCAAGCTGAAGGATGGGCCGGTTTCCATCGCGGCGCTTGCGGCGGCGTGCGCGGCGCCGCCGCCTGGAATCGCCACTCTGGTGCGCGCGGCGGCGGCGCTGGATCTGGTGCGCTCTTTTGGGAAAGACGGCGTGCGCCTGGGGCCTTTGGGCGCCGCCCTTCTCGGCAATCCCGGCGTTGAAGCGATGATCGCGCACCACAGCCTGTTGTACCGCGATCTGGTCGATCCGATCGCGCTGCTGCGGGGCGATGTCCACCCCACCGAAGTGCAGCGTTTTTGGCCCTATGGCGATGATGCCGATCCGGCCCGGGTCGCAGCGTATTCGCACCTGATGGCAGCCACGCAAGCCATGATCGCGCGCCTGGTTTTGGCGGCGTATCCGATGCGGCGGCATCGGCTGTTGATGGATGTCGGCGGCGGCGAGGGGGCGTTTCTCATCCATGCCGCGCAGGCTGCGCCACGGTTGCGCGTGCGCCTCGTTGATCGACCGGCTGTCGCGGCGCGCGCGGCGGATCGCTTTGCCGCGGCCGGCCTGGGCGACCGGGCGGAAACGATTGGCGCCGATGCGCGCATCGATGCGCTTCCCGCTGGCGCTGATGCGATCAGTTTTGTGCGCGTGCTGCACGATCACGACGACGACGACGCCCAAGCGCTGTTGACCGCAGCCTATCGCGCACTGGCGCCCCGTGGTGTGGTGCTCGTCGCTGAGCCGATGGCGCAAACGCCTGGGGCCCGCGCCATGGGGGATGCGTATTTTGGGCTCTATTTAACGGCGATGGGGCAAGGACGTCCGCGTTCAGCGCGGGACTTGTCACAACGGCTGCGTGCGGCGGGTTTTGTCGGCGTTGAAGAGCGTCGAACGGCGCAGTCGGTGCTTGTGCGGCTGTTGGTCGCCCGTAAACGGGGATGATTTTTGACGTTTATGCGTCCATGTGAATTGACATCGCAAAGCGTCAATCTAAACTGACAGAAGTGGGAGGCTCCTTCCCCCGGCGGCCGATCCATCCGGCGCTTGGGGGAAAAGACCGGTCTTCAAGGTGTGGTTCGCCCGCGCCTTGGCCGCCGGGATCGTGGCCCCCCGCTTTGTTCGCTCGCCACATGGCCCGGCTTGGGCCTGAATTGGGAGGCGCAGCATGGATACGATTGCCGTCGTTCTGGAGGGGCCGGAAAAGCTCGCTCTGCGTCGGCTCGACCTGCGCAATGCCGGCGAAACCGACGTCGTGGTGGAAACCGCATTCACCGGCATATCAACCGGCACCGAACGCCTGTTGTGGACGGGGCGGATGCCGCCCTTCCCGGGCATGGGCTATCCGCTGGTGCCTGGTTACGAGGCTGTGGGATCGGTGGTGGAAGCGGGCGATCAATCCGGCTTCAGCAAGGGCGACACCGTGTTTGTGCCGGGGGCGGCCTGTTACAAGGATGCGCGCGGGCTGTTTGGCGCCGCCGCCAGCCGCCTGATCGCGCCAGCCAATCGCATCATCGCCATTCCCTCAAGTCTGGCTGAACGCGGCGTGTTGATCGCGCTGGCGGCAACGGCGCTGCATGCGGTGGTCGATGGCCAAGAAGCGCCGGATCTGGTGATCGGCCACGGCGTGTTGGGCCGCTTGATTACGCGCGTCGCGATGGCGCGCGGGGCCACAGCCCCCACCGTGTGGGAAATCAACCCCGAACGCCGCGCTGGCGCAGGCGATTATGCCGTGATCGCGCCCGAGGATGACGATCGCCGCGATTATCGCGCCATCTATGACGCCTCCGGCGATTGCGCCGTGTTGAACAAGGCGATCGCGCGGTTGGGCGTGCGCGGTGAAGTGGTGCTTGCAGGCTTCTATGAAGACGCGCTCAGTTTTGTCTTTCCGCCCGCATTCATGCGTGAAGCGCGAATTCGCATCGCTGCGGAATGGAAGCCGGAAGACCTGATCGAAACATGCGCACTGATCGAGACGGGGCGTTTATCGCTCGACGGGTTGATCACGCATCGCAGCGCGGCCAGCGACACAGAGGCTGCTTATCGAACCGCGTTTGAAGATTCGCGCTGTTTGAAAATGGTTTTGGACTGGAGAGGCACGGCATGAGCAGCATTACCCTCCTTGACCAACGACGCCTGCGCGAGGAAGCCGCGATCGAGCCCGATCCGGTTCCGGTCGGTGAAACAACGAAGCAAACCCAGATCATCGCCATTTATGGAAAGGGCGGGATCGGGAAATCCTTCACGCTGGCTAATCTCAGTTACATGATGGCGCAGCAGGGCAAACGCGTTTTGCTGATCGGTTGCGATCCAAAGAGCGACACAACAAGCTTGTTGTTTGGCGGCAAGGCATGCCCCACGATCATCGAAACGTCATCGAAAAAGAAACTCGCCGGCGATGAGGTGCGCATCGGGGATGTGTGCTTTGTGCGCGATGGTGTGTTCGCCATGGAGCTTGGCGGGCCGGAAGTGGGCCGCGGATGCGGCGGACGCGGTATTATCCACGGCTTTGAAACAATGGAAAAGCTCGGGTTCCATGATTGGGACTTCGATTATGTGCTGCTCGATTTTCTGGGCGACGTGGTGTGTGGCGGTTTCGGCCTGCCGATCGCGCGCGACATGTGCCAGAAAGTGATAGTTGTCGGCTCGAACGATTTGCAGTCTCTGTATGTCGCTAACAATGTGTGCTCGGCAGTCGAGTATTTCCGCAAGCTTGGCGGCAATGTTGGCGTGGCCGGGATGGTCATCAACAAGGATGACGGCACGGGCGAAGCGCGGGCGTTTGCGGATGCTGTGGGTATTCCGGTGCTGGCGGCTATTCCGCAGGATGAAGATCTGCGCCGCAAGAGTGCGAATTATCAAATTGTCGGTCGCCCGGGCGAACGCTGGGGCGCGCTGTTTGAAGAACTCGCCACCAATGTCGCTGAAAGCCCGCCGCATCGGCCAAAACCGCTGACCAGCGAGGGCCTGTTGGGCTTGTTCAGCCCGGAAGACACCGGTGGGAATTTTGTGCTCACCCCGGCAACGCAAGCCGATATGCGCGGCGGCGAGGTGGTGGAAAAACCGTCCCTGGAAGTTGTGTACGACGAGGTTTGACGCGATGGACCGCGACGATCCCCGCCCGTTTGAGGCAGCGCCCATCGGTGGCGATGGATGCCACGCTGGCGCCGATCGGCTGGCTGCCGATGCGCGCGCGGCCGGCAATGCTGCGCTGCTTGCACGCTTTGCGGTCGATTATCCGAAAGGTCCCCACGATAAGCCGCAAAGCATGTGCCCGGCATTTGGCAGTCTGCGCGTTGGGTTGCGCATGCGTCGCACAGCTACGATTTTGTCCGGCTCTGCGTGTTGCGTCTATGGGCTGACCTTCACATCCCACTTTTATGGCGCGCGGCGGCCGGTAGGTTATGTGCCGTTCAATTCCGAAACATTGGTCACGGGCAAGCTGTTTGAGGACATCCGCGAAGCCGTGTTCCAAACCGCGGATCCGGCCAATTATGATGCGATCATCGTTACCAATCTTTGCGTCCCGACGGCGTCTGGCGTGCCGCTGCAATTGCTGCCGAAGGAAATCGACGGTGTGCGCATTATCGGGATCGACGTGCCCGGCTTTGGCGTGCCAACACATGCCGAAGCGAAGGATGTGTTGACTGGTGCGATGCTGGGTTATGCCCGTGCAGAAGTGATGGCGGGGCCGGTGCAGGCGCCGGACAAGCGCGCCAGTCTGCCCAGCGTCACACTGCTTGGCGAAATGTTTCCTGCTGATCCGGTGGGGATCGGGATGTTGCTGGCGCCGATGGGGCTTGCAGCGGGGCCGGTGGCGCCAACGCGCGAATGGCGCGAGCTTTATGCCGCACTGGATTGCAGAGCAGTCGCCGCTATTCACCCCTTCTACACCGCCAGTGTGCGCGAATTTGAGGCGGCGGGCCGGCCTGTCGTCGGGTCGGCGCCGGTCGGGCGCGATGGTACAGCGGCCTGGATCGAGGCGATTGGCGCGGCGTGCAATGTGTCGGCCGCACAGATTCAAGCTGCAAAACAGGCCGCCTTGCCCGCTATTGAAGCAGCCTTGAAGCGCGCGCCCATTACGGGGCGAATCACCATCACCGGCTATGAAGGCTCTGAGCTGCTGGTGGCGCGGCTGTTGATCGAAAGCGGTGCGGATGTGCGCTATGTCGGCACGGCGTGCCCGAAAACGCAATGGTCTGATCCGGATCGCGAATGGCTTGCGGCGCGGGGGGTGCATGTGCAATTCCGCGCCAGCCTGGAACAGGATCTTGCTGCGGTCGATGCGTTTGAACCCGATCTTGCAATCGGCACAACGCCCGTAGTGCAACATGCCAAACAGAGAGCGATTCCTTCGCTGTATTTCACCAATTTGATTTCGGCGCGCCCGCTGATGGGCGTCGCCGGCGCCGGCTCGTTGGCGCAAGTCGTCAATGCTGCGATGGCCAACAAAGTGCGCTTTGATCGCATGCGTGCATTCTTTGGCGATGTTGGGCAGGGCGACAATGCGGGCGTGTGGGAAGAGACGCCCAATCCGCGCCCGGATTTCAAGCAGCGTTACGCCAAAACACTGGCCGCTGCGCGCAAAGCCGAGGAGGCGGTGGGCACATGACACTGATCCTCGACCACGACGGCTTAGGTCTTCGCGTGATCTTCTGGTCCATTAGGGGGATGCGGCTATGCTGATCCTCGATCACGACAGGGCCGGAGGCTACTGGGGTGCGGTGTATGCCTTCACCGCGATCAAAGGTCTGCAGGTGATTATCGATGGCCCGGTGGGCTGCGAAAATCTGCCGGTTACATCCGTGCTGCATTATACCGATGCTCTGCCGCCGCATGAATTACCGATTGTTGTAACAGGCCTTGCGGAAGAAGAACTCGGCCAGCACGGCACCGAAGGGGCCATGAAGCAGGCGTGGAGCACGTTGGATCCTGATCTGCCCAGCGTGGTGGTCACGGGTTCCATCGCGGAAATGATTGGCGGCGGTGTGACGCCGGAGGGCACCGCGATCCAACGCTTTCTGCCGCGTACGATTGATGAAGATCAGTGGCAAAGCGCCGATCGCGCTCTCACCTGGCTGTGGAAACAGTTTGGCCCGAAAAAAGTTCCAGCGCTGAAGCCGCGCGCTGAAGGCGCACGGCCGAAGGTGAATATCATCGGGCCGATGTACGGCGTGTTCAATATGCCGTCTGACCTTGCAGAAATCCGCCGCCTCGTGGAAGGGGCGGGCTGCGACGTGAACATGGTGTTTCCGCTTGGTTCACACTTGGCGGATGTGCGCAAACTGGCGGATGCGGATGTCAACATTTGCATGTACCGTGAATTTGGCCGCGGCCTGTGTGAAGTGCTCGAGCGACCCTTTCTGCAGGCGCCGATCGGGCTGGAAAGCACAACACGGTTTCTCGTTACCCTTGGCGAGCTGACCGGGGTGGATGTCTCTGGCTTTATCGCCAAGGAAAAGCACACCACCATTAAACCGCTTTGGGATTTGTGGCGCAGCGTGACGCAGGATTTTTTCGCCACTGCCAGCTTTGGCATTGTCGCGTCGGAAACCTATGCCCGTGGCATCCGTCGTTTCCTTGAACATGACATGGGCCTGCCGTGCAATTTTGCGTTTCAACGCTCCGCAGGGGTGAAGCCGAATAACCACGCCGTGCGCGCCGCCATTAAGCAATATCCGCCGCTGGTCTTGTTCGGCAGCTACAATGAACGGATGTATCTTGCCGAGGCGGGGGGGCGTGGCATTTACATTCCGGCATCTTTTCCCGGCGCGATTATTCGCCGCCACACTGGTACGCCGTTTATGGGTTATGGGGGGGCGGTCTATCTGGTGCAGGAAGTGTGCAACGCGCTGTTTGATGCGCTCTTCCACATCTTGCCGCTGGGAACCGATCTCGATCGAGCGCCGGCGACGCCATCGCGTTTGCAGACTGAATTGACATGGGCGCCGGAAGCGAAAGCCGCGCTTGATCGCTTGTTGGAAAGCGAACCGGTTTTGGTGCGCATTTCGGCGGCAAAGCGTTTGCGTGATGCGGCTGAACGCATCGCGCGGGAAGCAGGCGATGAGCGCGTTGTCAGCGAGGATGACCTCGCGCACGCGCACCGCACTTTGACTGGGGGTGCGCCATGATCGCAGCACCGCAATTCTTTTGCGATGGGCGTTCGCGCTTGTCGATAACAGCGTTCCGGCTCGACGCCGGACGACGCCGGCCGCGTGGCGATGACGCGGTGCAGCGCGACGGCGGGCGCCCTTCGGGCGTCAGTCGCCGTGCGATGCCTGGAGGTAACAGGTATGGATGATCGGAAAGGGTCCTTGTCGGGCCTGACCGAGGCCGAGGCAAAAGAGTTTCATTCTGTCCTGATGGGCAGCATGACCGTCTTTTTCCTCATGACCCTCGCCGCCCACTTCCTGATCTGGATGTGGCGGCCCTGGTTCTAAGCCTCAGGGTCCTTAAAGGAGTGAGATGACATGTGGAAAGTTTGGCTTTTGTTCGATCCGCGCAGAGCGCTGATCGGCGTACTCGCCTTTGCGTTCTTCATGGTGATGGTGAACCACTTCGTTCAACTGTCGACCCCGCGCTACGGCAGCTGGTTGAACCAGCCTTATGCTGCCGATGGCACGAAGGTCACGGAAACGACGCGGTAGTCATTACCCGACGCGAAGTCCGTGAGGGACGGCGGTGCGGCGCCTTAGTCGTTGAGCGCCTGCGCTGACAGCGCATTGCGAAAGCTGCGCGCTGATGGAGGCAAGCACTGCGGCGCGCGCCGCGCCGTCGTCTACCGCGGATGGGCCGGTTTGGCTGCACGGCTTGCACGTGCAGCACGGCGGTCTGTGCGTCTTTTGGGATGCATCCATCTGGGTGCATCCCAGGCTGCATGACTGAGCAGAAAACCGTGCAGAGGGTGCACCCGCTTTTGGCTGGTGAGTGAGTGACTGAGGCGTGGAGTGCATCGTCGCTCCCGATTGGCGGGGCTTTTCAGCGTCGCGCCGATCTGGAGCGCCGATGGCCGCAATTGGCGTCGTGGTGCGACAATGACAGACCGGGCTCGCATCCGGATTTGTCGTCGGCGTCGCGCGACGCTCAAGAGCGGGCTCGCCTGGGCGCCGGCCGCGCAGTCCCGCGCGGCTGACGCAACAGACCGCGATGCCTGTTGCCCGATTGCGGGCGTTTTGCAGGCATTTGGCGCTGCAACCTGGCTGACCGCCAGGACCAGTGAGAGATGCGCGGGCGCGCAGGCGCACGGCGTGTTTTCGGGTCTGGTTCCATGGCGGTGGTGGAGTGGTGCGGAAAGGGCTTTCGGGTGCGGCACATGACACGCTGCACACCGGACGACGAGGAAGGAGCCGGCGATGGCGCTATTGAGCTTTGAACGAAAGTACCGCGTGCGAGGCGGTACACTTATCGGCGGCGACCTGTTCGATTTCTGGGTCGGGCCGTTTTATGTCGGAATCTTCGGGGTGACTTCGGCGTTTTTCGCGCTGCTGGGCACAACGATGATTTTCTACGGCGCCTCGCAGCAGGGGGAATTCAACCCCTGGCTGATCAATATCGCGCCGCCCGATCTCAAATATGGCCTTGGCGCAGCGCCGCTTTTGGAAGGCGGGCTCTGGCAGGTCGTGACCGTGTGCGCCATCGGCGCGTTTGTGTCGTGGATGCTGCGCGAAATCGAAATTTGTCGGAAACTCGGCATTGGCTGGCATGTGCCGATTGCGTTCGGCGTCGCGATCTTCGCGTATGTCTCGCTGGTGGTAATCCGCCCGGTTTTGCTGGGTGCATGGGGCCACGGATTTCCATACGGCATCTACAGCCACCTCGATTGGGTGTCGAACATCGGCTACCAGTATCTGCAGTTTCACTACAATCCGCTGCACATGATTGCGGTGACCTTCTTCTTCACCACGACGTTTGCACTCGCCTTGCACGGCGCATTGATCCTGTCGGCGGTAAATCCCGGTAAAGGCGAGATCGTCAAAACACCGGAGCACGAAGACACTTTCTTCCGTGATGTGCTTGGCTATTCGATCGGTACGCTGGGCATTCACCGGCTCGGTCTGTTCCTCGCGTTGGCGTCGGGCACGTTTGCCGCGCTGTGCATCATCGTTTCGGGTCCGCTCTGGGCGAAGGGTTGGCCTGAGTGGTGGAATTGGTGGCTCGATCTGCCGTTCTGGCGTCAATGATAAGGGAGGGCGGGCGTCATGGCCGGCTATCAGAATATCTTTACCCTAGTGCAGGTGCGCGGACCCGCGGAGCTGGGTTTGCCATTGCCCAAGAGCGACGTACCACGGGACGGCAAACCGTTCTTTTCATGGCTTGCCGGTAAAATCGGCAATGCCCAGATCGGACCGATCTATCTCGGTTGGACGGGGACATTGTCGCTTATTTTCGGGCTGGCCTGGTTTGAAATCATCGGTCTCAATATGTGGGCATCGGTGAATTGGGATCCGGTACAATTCCTGCGTCAGCTGTTCTGGCTGTCGCTGGAGCCGCCGGGTCCGGAATATGGCCTGTCGCTGTTTGTGCCGCTGAATGAAGGCGGCTGGTGGATTATCGCCAGCTTGTGCTTTTTGATCTCGGTGGTGCTGTGGTGGGTGCGCACCTATAATCGCGCCAAGTCGCTGAACATGGGCACGCATGTGGCATGGGCGTTTGCGTCGGCCATCTGGTTGGCTTTAGTGTTGAATCTGCTGCGCCCGCTTTTGATGGGCAGCTGGAGCGAGGGCGTGCCATATGGCGTGTTCCCGCACTTGGATTGGACCAACGCCTTTTCGGTGCGCTACGGCAATCTGTTCTACAACCCATTCCACGCGCTTTCGATCGTGTTCCTCTATGGATCGGTGCTGCTGTTTGCGATGCACGGCGCGACGATCCTGGCCACCGTGCGCTACGGCGCCGAGCGCGAGATTGAACAGATCTATGATCGCGGCACCGGGGCTGAGCGTGGCGCCTTGTTCTGGCGCTGGACTATCGGCTTCAATGCGTCGATCGAATCGATTCACCGCTGGGCCTGGTGGTTTGCCGTGCTCACCACATTGACGGGCGGCATCGGCATTCTGTTGACCGGTACAGTTGTTGATAATTGGTATCTGTGGGCGGTCGAACATCACTTTGCGCCCGCTTATCCCCCCAATGGCGGTGTGCCGATCGTCGATCCGGCCCTGCCTGCAGGAGCGCCCCAATGATCTTTGCACTCCCTCTCCCATGGCCGCGCACTGCGGGGCTTGTCGTTGCAGTCGCTGCGGCGGGCCTGCTTGCGGGTTGCGAGTTCGGTCCCAAAGAAATCACCCAGAATGGCTTTCGCGGGACGGGTATGGCGCAGATCCAGGACAAGGATCTGACCGCGTATCTGGCCGGCGAAAACAAACTGCCCGAACCGATCGGCGATCCCGCACCGACCGATGGGCAAAGAGCCGGCGAGTTTTATGAGAATGTCCAGGTACTCGGTGATCTGAGTACGGATGAATTCAATCGGCTCATGCTCAATATGACGCAATGGGTTGTTCCGGCTGCGTATCGGGATAATCCCGATAATGCCGGCGGCTGCAATTATTGCCATAATGCGGCTAACCTAGCCTCCGATGAGGTGTACCAAAAGGTCGTCGCGCGGAAAATGTTCCAGATGACGCGCACGATCAACACCAGCTGGACGTCACACGTCCAAGAAACCGGCGTCACCTGCTGGACGTGCCATCGCGGTGAGGCGATCCCGAAAAACTATTGGACGCAATTGCCACAGGAAGAGCGGGTTGGTTTTATTGGTTCGCAGATGGGCCAAAACAAACCTGTGCCGGCGGTGGGGTGGACCACATCACCCACCGATCCGTTTAGCCCCTATCTGGGCGCGGCCGATCCCGTGTCGATCCGCGTGATCGGGGATCAGTCACTGCGGCCGGCGGTGGAGGGGCGCTCGATCCGCGGCACGGAAAAAACCCTTGGCCTGATGCAGCACATGTCTGTCGGCTTGGGCGTCAATTGCAGCTATTGCCACAATACGCGCTCGTTTGCGTCCTGGGAAACCAGCACGCCGCAACGCGTCACTGCGTGGCACGGGCTGCAGATGGTGCCGGCGCTGAATAAAGCCTACATGGAACCACTGACGACTGTGTTTCCCGCCAATCGGCTTGGCCCGATGGGTGATGTGTTCAAGATCAATTGCTCCACCTGCCATAACGGCGCCAACAAGCCCATGTTAGGCGCCAGCATGCGCGACCAGTTCCCCGAACTGTGGCGCACGGCCAGCAGCGCTGCGGCGGCAACCATGCTGGCTTTGCCGGGCGGCGCGTCGCTGAACGTGCCGGCCGGCTCCATCGGCGAGCAATTGTTCAAGTTCCTGCAAGGCACGGAGCCTGTGCCGCGGTCGTTCGTCTTTGATAATCTATTTTTCAACACGGCCAGCGCGGCGCTGACGGCGGAGTCACAGGCCACTATAGACGTCATCGCGCAAATCCTGAAAGCGTTTCCCGGCGCGATCGGTACAATCGATGGCTACACGGACAATCAGGGCAGCCCCGCCAGCAATGTTACGATGTCGAAAAATCACGCCAACACGGTGTTCAACGCCCTTGTGACGCTGGGCGTCGCAGCCGATCGCCTTGGGCATGATGGCTTTGGCGACGCCAAACCGATTGGCGATAATGCGACAGATGATGGCCGCGCCAAGAACCGTCGCATCGAGTTGACGGTGACAAAGCGCTGAGCGTGAAGACGCGATAGCCGGCGTTCGTCCTCGCGCGGGTGCGCGCGCGACGGGCACAAGAGCGACGGCAGGCGCGCGCGGCTAAAAGGTCGCGCGCGCCTTTTTTGTTCGCCCAGCATGGGCGCGATCTTGGCGGTGGACGTCATCGTGTGGGCAGGTCACGGCGCGCGAAGCGAAACGCAACTGTGGAAAGGCGACTGACCGTGGAGGGGGGCGTGGAGCGAAGCTGCGGGCCGATGGACAAGAACTGGATATGAGGCGTTGTCGAGTGGCGCGCGTGCAGGAAGCCGCGACGCCCTCGTGACCAAGGCGCAACGTCGTCAATCCGGCGGCCGTGCCGTGAAGGATCGCGGTCTATCTCGGGAGATCTCGCCTTGCGCCTGAACGGGCGACGGCGTCATTCCTCCACGCTTGCCTCTGGGCCCCAGATCGCCTCGGCTTTTTTCGCAAGATCATGAGTGCTGCAGCTTCTGCGCGCGCTTTCTCCTTGCGGGCCGGCTCCCGCTCCAGCTGTTGCATCCGCTTATTGGCGTCCTTGGCCGCGCGCGCGATCTGGCGCGATGCTGCACGGTCCCACTTGTTGGCCCGCGCACAGGCTGCCCGCCAGACGGCCAGCTGCTCAGGATGGATGCCGCGGCGTCTGCAATAGGCGCCGAGATCCACCTCGTTGAAAGACGCTGTCTCGATCACAGCCGCCAGCTTGGTCCTCGGAGGTTCACCCTTCCTGGCCAGCATTCGCATCAGGCAGGAACTGCCCCTTCGCCCGCGCTTCCGCCCGCCACTGACCAGACGTCCCCATGCTGATCCCTTCCTCCACCGCCAAGCGGCGCGAGGGAATGGAGTTCGGCGGCGGCATCTTCGCCAGCACCGCCGCTTTTCGTTTCGGTGAGCAAGCCATTTCTCATCCTGTTCCGCCCGCCTCAGAATGCAATGTCTCTATCACAGAGGGTGACAATGTCCCTGCCAGAGGGGGCGGGCCGAAGCGCGCAGGCAGCCATCGTTGCGGCTCTCGCCGTCGTGCAGTCGGGCCGACGGATCGTGGCGGACATTGAGCTCAAGACGTCCTTCGATCGGGTCAACCACGACATCCTCATCGACCGCCTCGGCCGAACGATCACCGACCGTTGGATGATCCGGCTGGTGCGGGCCTCTCTGGACCCAGGCGTCATGGACTCAGGCATCATGGATGCAGGCATCATGGATTCAGGGACCATGCTGCAACGGGTGCAGGGGACGCCCCAGGGCGGATCCCGTCGCCGCTTCTGGCCCATGGGCTGCTTGATGAGGTGGACAAGGAACTGGAGCGCCGTGGCTGAGCCTTCGTCTGCCATGTGGATGATGCGACCGTCTCTGTCTGCAGCCACAAGGCAGGCGGGCGAGCGGGCGAGCGGGTCATGCGTCTCCGGTGCACGGTCTCGGGACGGCTGCGCCTGACGATCAACGATACCAGGCGTGGCCTGCGGCTTTGGCCGGCGCGTCCTGGGCTTCAGCTTCTGGACCGCTCCTGGAAGGATCATCAGACGCCGTGTCTCCGACCAGGCCTTGCGTGTTTTCCGAGATCGCGTCCGGGAGCTCGCGCGCCGAAGCGGCGGCCGCAGCCGAAGAGCCGTGATAGCCGAACTTTGAACCTATGTCCTTGGCTGGAAGGCCTATTTCCGTCTGGCGCAGACGCCGGGGGTCCTGGCGACCCGCAACCAATGGATGCGCCATTGGCTGCCCGCCATCCAGCTCAAGCACTGGAAGCGGGGAACCGCCATGCGTCGCGAGCTTTTGGCGATGGGGGCAAAGCCCGACCCTGCCAAACGGGTGTCACGCGTCATGTGACATTGCCCCCTCCGTGACGTTGGAGACGTGCGGCCGTGATTGAAGAGCGAATCACCGAAGCCGCCCGGGAGACCCATGATCGGCAGGGGCAAGCGATGAAGACGCCGCCCGGCGCATCGGGCGGCGCGTCCGCGGCTTGCAGCCTCAGCCAATGCGCGCCAAATGAAGATCAATGGCCCGCTTTATCCAATATGCCATCGGCGACATTCACGGGATGCTCGACCGGCTGCGCCAGCTCCACGCGCTGATTCGCGAAGACATGGCCCGCACCAAGGCCGAGGCGCGGATTGTCCATCTTGGCGACTATGTCGACCGCGGGCCCGACAGCCGCGGCGTCATTGAGGCGGTGATGGCCATGCAGGCGGAGGGGAGGGCCCACGGCTATCCTGTACTGGCGCTGCGTGGCAATCACGAACAGATGATGCTCGACGCGTACGAGGACCCCACCGGCGCGGCGTATCGCAACTGGATGTTCAATGGCGGAGACATGGCGCTGGCCAGCTATGCCCGCGCGTTTCCCGGTCCCTTTGACCGCTGGACGCAGCTGATCCCGCAAAGCCACCTGGGCTGGCTGGCTGGCCTGCCAACCATGATCCAGGATGAGGCCCGAGGGCTGGTCTTCGTGCATGCCGGGATTGACCCCGAAGCCTTTCCCCATTGCCCGGATGCGCTGCGCATCTGGACGCGATCAGAAAAGTTTTTCGACTTCACCCGCTGGCCGATCCGCCCCGCGCTGAAAGGGCTGAAGGTGATCCACGGCCATACGCCCACCGACACGATGGCGGCCGAGATTCACCGGCATCGGATCAATGTCGATTCTGGCTGTGTCTATGGCGGACGGTTGAGCTGCGTGGCGCTGGAAACGGGCGAAAATCCGCGAATCCTTGCGGTGTGAACTGTCGGTCCGATTGTGGCCGCTTTCCTGTGGCCAATTCTGTGATGTCGGCTTGTTTGGTGGGGGCGCGGCGGTTACGCTTCCGCTTGTCTTGGGAAGAACTCATGGACCCGAAAGCCTCCCGGACGAACCGGGTCGTTGCTGCGATGGGCGTGCGCGTCTCGGCCGTGGTTGTCACGCACCATACCGGTCAGCCGCTGGAGTTGTGTCTGCGTAGCTTGTTCGCGGAACCGTGGGTCGATGAAGTGGTGATCGTCGACAACGGCAATCCAGATGAGGTGGCCTCTTCGCTGCGGGCGCTGCAAGCCGATCGCCGCGATGTGCAACTGGTGCAGGGGCATGGCAATGTCGGCTTTTCGCGCGGCTGCAACCTGGGGGCGGCGGCGGCCCGCGGCGCGTATCTTCTGTTTGTGAACCCGGATGTGGTGCTGCATCGCGGCGCGGTGGAGCGGATGGTGCAGGCCGGCCAAGGCGCGACATCGCCGTGGATCGTGGGCGGGCGCCTGCTCGACCGCAAAGGCCGCGAGCAGCGCGGCGCCCGGCGGGAGCTGCTGACCCCCTGGCGGGCGTTTGTCGGGGCTACGGGGCTGGCCTCGTTTGAGCGGATTTTCCCGGTTTTCCGCGATGTCCACCGGGAGCGTGATCCCAAGCCGGCTGATGTCGTGCCGATCCCGGTTGTGTCTGGCGCCCTGATGCTGATGCCGCGGGAAGATTTCGACACGCTGCAGGGCTTTGATGAAGCCTATTTTCTGCATGTTGAGGATATCGACATCTGCCGCCGGGCGGTCGAGGCGGGCGGGGCGGTGCTGTTCCAGCCGGGGGCGGAGGCGCTGCATTTCGGGTCCACGTCGAATTCCAGCTGGGCCTTTGTGGAGCGTCACAAGGCCCGCGGCATGAACCTGTATTTCAGGAAGTTCGCCCGCTCCCCCTGGGAGAAGATGGGCGTCTCGCTGCTGGCGCCGATGATCGGGGCGGGGGTGATGGCCCGCGGCTTTGTCCGTGGCTTGATGCGCGGCCGCCGCCGGCGGGGCTGATCTGCGGTTCGCGGCGTGGGGCCAAATATACTCAATCCGATCGGGGGTGGCGCTGCGTTATGCTCATCCATGCCCTATGGGTGCGGGGATGCGGCGCCGGTCATGGGTGGAGGCCGACGCAGGTCGCCTGTGATTCTGGATAATTCTGGCCGCCGAATGAAATTTGTCCGCGCGGCGGCCTGGACTTCACTCGATTGGGCGCCATTTCCGGTTGCTTAAGGCGCAAGCTATGCAGCCGGGGGTTACGTGGACACCCGGTCCTTGCGCCCTTGTGGAGAGCCTAGGGATGACGACACCAAAAACGGAAGCTGTACGCCCGATCCGTTCGCTGCTGCGCGGTCTTGATGTGTTGGAGGCCGTGCGCGGCCATGACGGCGTGACTGTCACGGAAGCCGCCCGGCGCGTGCGCCTGCCACGGACGACCGCATACCGGATCCTGGAAACACTACGCGCCGGCGGCCACATCATCCGCGATGAGGTGGATCGCTACCGTCTGGCCAACACCGCCTCGCCGGCAAGCAACGGCCATGCCCACACTGGCAATGGCGCGCGCGACGCGGCCTAACGGGCTGGCCTTGCAGGAACGATCCGGCCGGGTTGCAGTGTAACCCGGTCGTCGTTCGAATAATTATGCCCGGTCACTGCCAGGCCGGCTGGGGCCAGCATAAGGCCGCGCAGCGCCAGACCTGCGTCGAGTGCGGCGCGCTCGCGCCCCTCCACCAACACCGCCGCCCCGGCGGGCAGGGTGGCGCCGGCGTCCTTGCCCAACAGCAGGGAAACTTGCGTGTTGGTCTCAAACATCAGGCTCGTCTCGCGGTAACCGATGATGGCCAACGGCTGGGGCGGGTGTGGCGACAGGCGTGGATGCAGTCCCTCGCGGATCAGGGCGGCGTGAGCCTCACGGCTCACCAGCAAGGTGCGCGCTTCCGGCAGGCTGCGTTCCCGGGTGAACCAAAGCCCCTGCAGCGCCACCAGCAGCGCCGCCGCCAACACCACCGTCAGGCGTCGATTGGCGGCAATCACCAGGGCGGCCAAGATGGCCGGCCCGCCGACACTGAGGGCCGCCGTCAAGGCGCGGCGTTCGCTGGCGGCGTCGTCACCGGGCGCATAAGAGGCAAGCAAAGCTGCCGCAGCCGTAACCCCCACGGCGCCAATTACGAAAAACGCCGCCGCGGCAAGCCGCAGGCTGGCCCGTTCCAAAGACCACCAGCGCGCCAGCCCGTAGCCGCACAAAAGCGCAAATGCGGCGTAGGTCGGCATCGGATAATGGGCAAGTTTGGTGGTCGCGACCTCAAACACCAAAAAGCTCGGCAGCGCCCAGGCCAACAAAAACCGCACCCCGGCGAAATCCGGGGCCGTCCGTGGCGCCCGCAAGGCGCGGAAACCGGCAATCGCTGCGGGGATTAGCCCCAAGGTCGCCGGATAGATCAGCAGCGGCAGCAAAACCGTGTGAACGCCCGGCGGCGTCCAAGGGTGCTCTCCTCCGGCCGAGATCTTCGGGGCCAGATCACCGGTGATCGCCTCGGCGAAAAAGGCGCCGTTGGTCTCGATGCCGATCGCGATCAGCCAGGGCAGGGTAATCAGGCCGGCCAAAACCGGCCCGCCCCAAAACAGCAGGGGCTTCATCCATGCCCATCGCCGTTCCCACAGGCCCAGCGCCGCCACAGTCAGCCCCACCACCATCGGTGTGATTGGGCCTTTGATCAAAATGCCGGCCCCAATGCCTGCCCACACGATCAGCGCCAAAAGCCGCGGGCGCTGGGTGTCGCCGATCCGCAGATGCGCTAAGGCGGCCAGGGCGACGGCGGTCATTGCGGTCATCATCGAGTCGGTCTTGGCGATCATCCCCTCGGTCGACACCAATAGCGCGCAAGCTAACAATGCGGCCCCGACAAACGCCGCCCGCCTGCCGATCAAGGCGATCCCGGCCCAAAACGCGGCCAGAACCGTGATCGCCGCGCCAGCCATCGACGGCAGCCGATAGGCCCAGATCTCGCGTGCTTCCACGCCCGTGGTCGCAGCCACCGCGCCTGCCTGCAGCCAATGAATGCCCACCGGCTTTTTGTTGCGCGGTTCGTCCTGCACGCTGATCCGCACAAAATCGCCGGTCTCCAGCATCTGGGCGGTCGCCTGGGCGAAGCGGCTTTCATCGCGATCCAGCGGCGGGGCGGAGAAAAAGCCCGGCAGTACCGCCAGGATCGCCAGCACCGCCAGCACCAGATACGCGCACCAGCCTGCGGCCAAACGGTCGATCAAATCGGGGGCATTGGGGGAAACGGGGGCGGACATCGGCGAGATGTTTAGCGCGTCGCTTGCCAAGACGGTAGCCGCCGCGGCGCCGAGACGGCTATGCTGGGGATATGGAAGGACCAACCCTCGACACTCCTCGCCTCATCTTACGCCCCTGGCGCAGCGCCGATTTTGAACCCTTCGCCGCGATGATGGCCGAGCCGGACACAGCCCGCTTCATCACGCTCGACGGCAGACCTCAGGACCGTGTGATGGCGTGGCGAACGATGGCGTTGATCGTTGGCCACTGGCAATTGCGCGGCCATGGCCTGTTTGTGATCGAGGAGAAGGGCACGGGCGCCTTTGTCGGCCGGGCCGGCCCCTGGATGCCGGAGGGCTGGCCCGGCTTTGAGATCGGCTGGGGCGTGCGCCAAGCGTTTCGCGGCCGCGGATATGCCAGCGAGGCAGCCTATCATGCAGGTCTTTGGGCAATCGACGCTTTTGGCCTCGATCGGATCATCAGCCTGATTCATGTCGACAATATCGCCTCGCAACACGTTGCCGAGCGGCTGGGCGAAACGCCGCTCGGTGCGACCCTGCATTTTGGCCAGCCGCACACGATTTGGGCGGCCCCTAAGGCGCAATGGCGCGCGCCAAGGCCTGGATCTTGTGTTTTGCCTGCGGCGAACACAGGATGAGGGCGGGGCGTGTTGCTGCGTTGGGATTCAGACAGGTCATCAGCGATTTTAGGTCGAATGGGAAACGGTCGGCCGCCCGAAAAGCGCACAGCATTAAGTGTCGCTGGGCTTGAGGCTGTGGCGGGCGAAAATTCAGTCGGGTCGAGGAAACGCGCTCCGTAAAATCAAGCCGCCGGGGGAACGAAATAATCTGTGCACCGATAATCTGTATACAGACGATATGCGCGATGGGTGTAGCCATCGCGATGCACGCGAGCGGCAAACAGTTTTCAAGCTTGCCGCAACGCGCGTGATCGGTAAGTGCGTGTTTATCGCGCACGATCACTCGCATCTTGTATTGGCCATAAAGCCGCGTGCTGTAACGCTTTTGGCCGGGTTGGAGCACGGCGATGCGATCGGAGTGCTTGCCCGCGACCGCAATCATGCCCAGCGTGCCGTGATGGAACATCAAGAACATCTGCGGCAGGTTTTCGGAAGCGTTGGCGCGGTAGAGCGCAACACGGATACAAAACAGATCGCGTTCGAGTTTTTTCACGCCCGCAAGGCTCCCGAAGCAGGGATGCCGCCACAGCGCCATGAAGACGCGCGCCAGTTGCGGCACAAGCGGGAAGCAGATCATGCACGGCGCGCATTCCGATCCG
>JBIKVO010000184.1:0-6297 GCA_044356795.1 Caulobacterales bacterium | reverse complement strand
TGGTGGCGATGGCGGCGGCGGTTGCGGCCATGCGATGCCGATCGGCGTGAAGCGCTTTCGCCGCCGCAGCGCCCACGGCCAGGATCGCCGCCGCGGCCAGCGCCGCGCCAATGGCGCCCAGCTCCAGCCAGACATGCAGCGACGCGCTATGGGGATGCAGCGGCAGCGACGGGAATTGCAGATCGCCGATCTGCGACAGCTGCCCGCGGAAGCTGCGGGCGCCGTCGAGGCCCCAACCCGTGATCGGCTTTTCCATGATCCGCGCTTCGGCAAAGCGCCAAATCTCTACGCGCTGCTGCCAAGACAAGGGCAGCCGCTCGAGCAGTTGCGGGAATTGCTGCAGGACCGGCGCAAAGAAGGGCGCCGCCAGCATCCACAACGCCAGACCGCCCACGGTCATGCCCAGCGCGAACGACGGCGCGAGCAGGGCGACGCCGAACACAATCACGCCGAAGCCCAGCGCTGCGACATTCGCCTCCATGCTGAACTGCGGCGACAGCGCCGCCGTTGCGCCAAGGCACACAAGCGCCAGCATGCTGCGCCAGCCTTTGTGCCCGCCATAGGCGGCCACCACGCCCCACATCAACACCAGCAGGAACGACACGCCCTTGCCGGGATTGCGCGCCAGGGCGCCGGTCTCGGCGTCGGGTTGGGCCAGGCGGTTTAACGGCATATTGGCGGCTGCTTCCACCGCCAAAAGCGCGATCAAGGCGATACAGGCGGCCGCTCCTGAAGCGGCGATCAAGGCGCGCCCTTTGTGAGAAGCGCCCGCCGCCGCGGCTACAAACGCGAGACCCCCGATGAAGATCGCCGTGATTTTCACCGCGCTGTCCCAGCGCGGCTCCACCGACCAGATCAGGCTGGCGGCGATATAGGCGGCGAATGCGAGCAGAATGGCGGCTGGCCAGGCAATCGCACGCTTCAGGTCATCGGATGGCTTGAGCGGCCAACCCAGCAGCGCGACCGCCGTTTGCAATGGCGCCAGCAGCAGGCCGCCGCCCAAGGCAGCAGCGGGCGCAATGGCGAAAAAGGTGGTCAGGGCAAAGGCGCCGCGGCCAGGACCATGATTTTCGGCGCCCGTATCGGGCGGCGCATCGCTGTGGCTGGTCATCCGCCGATCTTCCCTGCAATTCCCCAACCGCGTGTCGCAGGTAGCCGGGCGGCGCGCGCCCTGTCCAGTGCAAGCCTGCAGCAGCGGCGAACAGCAAAACGGGCGAACAGCAAAACGGGCCGACCCTCGCGGATCGACCCGTCGGCTATTCTGTGAAATGGGATTAGCGCGCGTTGCGGCCGGTGGCGCCGTCATTGCGGGAGTTCGAGCCGCCTTTGCTTTCGAATGCGGTCACTTTCGCGTTCCAGCTTCCGATTAACGCATCTGCACGAGCTTTGTTGGCGCGGTTGGCATCCAGCATGGCCTTGGTGGCAGCCAACAAAGCATCGTACTCTGCTTTCTTTTGGTTCAGGATGGCGTCGTTCCCGCGAATTTCATTATTGCGACATTGCAGGATTTGATCGGCCCTGACGCGCCAGGGTTCCATCGTCTTGTCGTTGAAATCCTTCACCTGATTGCGGCGCATCCCCGTAAGCTCTGGCAGTATGGGCTCAGCAGGCAGATCTGGACATGCCGACGTCATCACTGCTTGTGCAGGCGGGGCCGGCGGCGATAGGGGGGCGGCCGGTGTCGTTTGCGCCATCGCGACGGCGGCGAAGGCGGCGGTGGCGGCCACCGCGCTGAGAACCAGTTTCATCGTGTGCATCCTCCTGCGAGATCAGTCTTTAGGGCCGCGCACGTGGCGCGCGCGGTTGGTATTTTGCGCCCCCCTTTACGGGAAGCGCCGGGGGAACGCCAGCCGCCTGTTTGTGCGTATGTCTGCAGAGACGGCGGCCAAAACATGTCCAAGCCGCGGCGCCATTGGCTAGATTGCAGTGGCGAGGCAGCCCCCGCCGGCCCCCATCCGGGAAAGAGAAAAGGCCGCCCTCCGGGATGGAGCGCGGCCCAATCTAGCGGGTGCGTGACTGGAATAGCCTCGTGGTCAGCGGCCCATCTGCCAGCGGATCGGGAAGGTGATCGATCCCCCGTCCGTGGCCGAGCCATCCGCCATTTGCGGCCGCACGCGGAACTCCCGCGCGATCCGCAGTGACGCATCGCCGAAGCCCCAATTAGCCGGGGTTTCCGACACAACTTGGCAATCCACCAAGGCGCCGGATGCGTTCACGCTGCATCGTAGAACCACGCGGCCCTCCTCTTCCCGCTCGCGGGCGCGAGACGGATAGAAGCGATCAAACGCGCGGCCATCCGGGATCCGATCAAAGGCCGCGGCGGTGATGGTCGGGCGGCGCGGCGGCGGCGGCTCTTCCTTTGGCGGCGCCTCGGCAGGCGGCGCCGTCTTGGCCGGCGGCGGCACCTCTTGCGGCGGCGGTGTCGGGATGTCGAGCGGCGGCGGCTCGATCCGCGTCATCGGCGGCGGCGGCGGACGGTCCTTCGGCGGCGGCGGCGGCGGCGGCGGTGGCGGCTTTTCCTTTTCTTCTTTGACGAGCTCTACCGCCTTCTTCTCTTGGAAGAAGTCGGCAATGCCGCCGATCTGGTGCGTCATCGCGAGATACGCGATCAGGCTGCAGATGCCGGCCGAAATGCCAAAGGCAACTAGGCGGAATGTCGGGTTCATTGACTCTTCACTCCTCACGAACCGTCTTCAGGGGGCTGAATGCTCAAGCTGACAGCCTTAAAGCCCGCTTTATCGATCGCCTCCATCAACCGGATCACCTCCGCGTAGTCCGCCTCGTTATGCCCGCGGACCACGATCTTGCCCTCAAGGAACAGCTTCTGCGGATCGTTCTGCTTGGATGGGTTGTTGGCGAACGCCACATCGCGCAACTTAGGGCCCAACTCTTCGAGCGCCAATTGGGTGCGATCCTCCCCAATCTGGTAGGTGGGGACACCTGCGGCATCCACTTGCTGAATGACGATCGTCGGCCGATCGATGGGGCGATCGGGCGGCGGCGGTGTGTTGAGCGGTGGGATGTCCACCTTGATGTCGACGGTCGGCGGCGGTGAGGCCACCATAAAAATGATCAGCAACACCAGCATGATGTCGATGAACGGAATGACGTTCGGCTCTGAATTAGGCTGCATGCCCTTCCCGCCGCCGCCCCCTGCAAGTTTAGCACCCATGGCGCCGGCTCCTTACGGTGTTGGGTCTTTCGCGACGAGCGCGATTTTCAAGACAGCAGATGGGATCAACTCGGCCATGGCGCGGGTGATGTTGCGATACTTGGTGGCGCCGGACGCGCGGAGATAAACCCGCTGCGTATATACCCATTCCGGTTGGCCGAAATTGGGTTTGCTGGTCTCCTTCGCATTAAGGCGATTGTTTTCAATCAGGGCCTCAACGGTTTTCGCACCCAGTTCACTCCACGCCACCTGCTTTTCCATCACCGCGACCGCGGGGCAGGACGTGATCGGCACACCGCCGATCAAAGCCGGACCTGTCTTGTCGATGTTCAGGCAGTCTTCCCCGTCGATCAGCGTCACCCAAACAGGTTTGGGCGGGCGCTCTTCAGAGGCGATGTCCAGGTTTGGCATCTCGGTCTTGATGTCCACCGAAGCGATGGGGGCAGTCACCATAAAGATGATGAGTAGCACCAACATCACGTCGATGAACGGGATGACGTTGGGTTCGGCGTTGACGTCGGGACGTCCGCGCTTTCGGCCAACGCCAGTGTCCAGTTTAGCGCCCATAGGCGTATCTCCCTTATTGGCTCGTCAAAGGCGCGGCTTAGGCGCCCCGACGGTCCATGTCGCGAGACACGAGAGCGATGAATTCCGACGCGAAATCTTCGTACTTGCCGCCGATTTTGGAGATCTGCTTGGCGGCGAAGTTGTAGATCAGCACGGCCGGGATCGCAGCGACGAGGCCGGCAGCGGTGGCGAGCAGCGCGCCCGCGATACCCGGCGCAACGGCAACCAGCGAAGTCGATTGCGTGGCCACGATGCCAACGAACGAGTTCATGATGCCCCACACGGTCCCGAACAGACCGATGAACGGCGCGTTCGAGCCGATCGACGCCAGGAAGGTCATCGAGCTGCCGAGGGTTTCTAGGTCCTCGTTTTGCTTCACGGTCATTGCGGACGCGACCCGCTGCATGGTGTGGTCGCGGGCGTCGCGCATGGTGTATAAGCCGAGGTCCTGCGTGCGGCGCACTTCCGCGATGCCGGCGTCAAACATCGTCTTGATGCCGGAAGCTGGCAGCTTCCGGACGAGTTGTTCAGCTTCTTCCACGGTGCCGGCCTTGCGGAACGCGGCCAGGAATTCCTTCACGTTGCCGTTCGTCTTGCGCATGACATAGACCTTCTCGAACAGCAACGCGATCGCGTAGATCGTGCAGATGCCAAGGATGATCATCACGCCTTTTTCGACGTCGTTCAATTTGGTCCACAGGTCGATCAGCGACAGCGTCTCGCCCTTCTTGGCGGCGGCATCGGCGGCCTTGGCGGCTTCCGCGGCAGCGTCCAGGTTCGGCGCCGGCGGGGTCGCTGCGGGGGTCGCGCCCGGAGCAGGCGGGGTCGCCGCCGACGTTTGCGCAAAAATCGAAAGGAAAGCGGTGGTCAACGCGTTCATGATCTGCCCTTCATGCCCTGGCGGCGGGTGTCCCCCGGCCGACTTGCCTTGATGAAACGAATCCCGCCCGGCATCCACACGATGAACATACGGCTATCGCCGTCCTGTCTGTGCTGGGGTGCGCCGAACGAGGCCTCCTCCTAAAGCCGAAAGCGCCGTCGCCGCCGCCTCCGACCACTTTGGTCTCCCATCAGCCCCCGCCGAGGCCGGGGGCTTTGCTGTTGCAAACCGGACAAACAATACGCGTTCATTGTGTGAACGTCACTTGCTCGCCGCCCGGTTCTTGATGTTTGAGGTCACAGACGGACTGCGCCTCCCACATCTGCGTCTTTCGTCTCTCTCGCCATCCCCGGTCGCCGGAAGCATCATGCTGAAGCAGCTTGCTTCCAATTGTCCGGTCTGGGCGCTCGCCGCGTCGCATTCCGCGTCCACGATCGCGGACAACGCCCGCAAGCCTGGATGCGTAACACGTTTTTGCGGCGAAACGACGTCACAGTCGTTGAGCAACTGCATTCGCTCTCCACCAGCACCCGACACCCGTCGGGCTCAGTTTGGTGACGCGGCTGAGGAAGGTAGAAGCAAGTCCTGGACCTCCCCGTTCGCCCCCCGAGACCGCTCCGCGCGTTTCGCCGCTCCGGCGAATTGCGCTCAACGATCGAGCCGCTTGCGACCTGGCTGGCGCTTTGCGCGCTCTTGACCCCAGGCTCACACAGCCCCTCGCTAAATTTTCGGAAACAGCGACGATGTCAATGGCGCTCGCCAAGCAAAAGCAGCCAAACCCCCGCTCAAAAGGCGGGCCGGCTGGTTCACCGGACGGTCGTCACAGTCAAGGAATCTCTGAACAAATCTGAGGATTCCCGATTGCTGCAAAGCCGCCCATGGTGGTGTGGGTTTACCGGGAAGCGGATCGATGGGCAAACGACTTTCGCGACTATGGGCCTTGACCGTGACGCCAAGACGATGCGCACGACAGCCTTTTTGGGGCAGTGTTTTCGGGCAGTGTTTTCGGGCAGTGTTTTTGGCGGAGATGGACAAGATCGTTCCATGGAAGCGTTTGTGCGGCGTGATCGAGCCCTTCTATCCGAATGCTGGGGCCGGACGGCCTCCGATCGGCCTTGAGGGGATGGTGTGAATCTATTTTCTCCAGCACTGGTTCAACCTTTCCGATCCGGCCGTCGAGGATGGGCTGGACGACTCTTCCGCCATGCGTTCTTTCGCCGGGATTGATCTTAAGGCGAGAGCCCGCGCCCGACGAGACAACCCTTTGCCGCTTTCGTCATCTGCTTGAGAAACACGCCCTCAGCGAGAAGACTCTCACCAAACTCAATGCCTATCTTGCCGACAAGGGCGTGAAGGTTACGGACAGGAACCATTGTCGACGCCGCCATCATCGCAGCGCCCTCCTCAACGAAGAACGCCAAGAAGGCGCATGATCCCCTGATGCATCAGACCAAGAAGGGCCGTGAGCAGCATTTCGGAATGAAGGCCCATTTGGGCGTGGACAGCAAGACAAAGCTTATCCACGCGCTTCCCACACCGCCCGCGACCGTTGCCGATAGCGCCGTGCTGGGTGATCTTTTGCAAGGGCGCCGAAACAAGGGTATGGGGCGATCAAGCCTATCGCGGTCAGAAGGCCGTCATCAAAGCGAAAGCACCGCGGGCTTGTGGATCATACCCA
>JBIKVO010000183.1:0-6349 GCA_044356795.1 Caulobacterales bacterium | reverse complement strand
CGGCGAGCCAGCGGCCGCCGGACGTGCGCGCGCGCCGCGGGCGCTGGGCAAATTCCGCGCCGCCCATAGCGTCATCAGCGGCGATGGTGAGGCGGTTGTGGAAACCGTACGACTGACTTTCGAACCCGGCTTTGACGCATTCGACATTTCAGACCCCATTCGCGGCGTCGCCACCGATATGGCCGGCGTCGTGGAGGCCAATCTCGGCGTTTCGTGGAAAGCTGGTGCGCTGACGGCGAACGGCGACCTGCGCTTGGAGGCGATCAGTTTCAACACGGCTGCCTTGGGCCGGGTGGAGAATATATCGGGCGAAATCCGCTTCGATGATTTGCTGGCGCTGCGCAGCCAACCCAGACAGACCTTCACCATCGGTCGGCTGGACCCGGGCGTTGGCGTGATCGATGGCGCGGTGAAATTCCAGGTGTTGGGGCCGACAACCGTTCGGCTTGAACAAGCGCGCTGGCCGCTTGGCGCCGGCGCCTTGGAGATAACGCCGGAAACTCTGGATCTCTCCACGCGGGACTTTGACATCACCCTGACGCTCACCGAGGTGGAGTTGAGCGATCTGGTGCGCACACTGAACCTGCCCGATATCGAAGCCACCGGCGCCGTGACTGGCACTTTCCCGATTCAATTCAGCGAAAATGGCGCGCGGATCGACAATGGCCGGCTGACGTCACGCCCCGGCGGCGGCACGCTGCGCTACACCGGGTCTGTCGGCGAAGCGCTGGAGGGGCCGCAGGCGGTGGCCTTCGAGGCGCTGCAGGGCTTCAAATATGACCGCCTGGACTTGACGCTGAACGGCGATCTGGCTGGCGTTCTTACATCACGGATCGCCTTTGAAGGCATCAATACCGAGCCCATCCGCAATCTCGGTTCGTTGTTGCCGGACGCGGGCATCGCAATCGGCGACAATCAGGGCTTGCCGTTTCAATTCAATATCGCTGTTACAGCGCCGTTCAGGGAGATGCTGGCAGGCTATCAATGTGTCATAGATACCTACGGCCTCACCCGGCAGGCCGCCGATGAGCTTCGCGGGGTGCAGCAGAACAATCCCGCCTGCCGCACCACCGTCGAGATGGGCGTCCCCGCCGATCCTGGCGGACCCGGCGCCCCAGTTTCGCCGACCGGCGATCCAGTGCGGGACAGCGCAACGCCGCCCCAGGATCGCCCCAGTCGGCCGCCACAATGACGTTATTGTAAAGGATGTTTGCAATGGCCCCACCGCCCGCTCAGCACCGCCGCCCCGCCCCGGCAGCACTGTTGGCTTTAAGGCCGCGATGGGCCGGGACAATGCTGTGCGCCGCCGCCCTGCTGGCCGCCTGCACCCACACCGTAAAGCTCGAAGCGCCCAAGGACCCGATCAAGATCGACCTGAACGTGAATATCACGCAGCGCGTCGTGCTTAGCCTGGATAAGGAAGTCCAGGACCTGATCAAAGCCAACCCGAACATCTTCTGAGGCCGCAATGACCCAGACGTTTCCCTTCACCCGCTTCCGTATCACTGCCGCCGCGACCGCGCTCGTGGCCGCCTTGGCGCTGGCCCCAGCCGCGCAAGCCATCGAAGACCCGGTGCTCAACGCCGCCATCAATGCCGGCGATGTCGGCGAGACGGTCGACGGCTTTCTGCGTGTGGTGGAAGGCAGCACGGTTTCACAGGCCGTGCGCGATCGCCTGAACCAGAACGAGGCCGGCCGCCGCGCGGTCTATCAGGAAAGCGCCCGTCGCAATGGCGTGCCGCTGGAGACGTTCGCACGCTCTACCGCGTGCACGCTGATCCCGAAAAATACGCCGGTTGGCGGGCTCTACCGGAATGCCGATGGCGCCTGGGTGCGCAATACCGGCCGTCCGGCCCTGCCGGATTATTGCCCCGCCGCGCCATAGGGCGGCGGCATGAAAACCCTCGGCGTTTTTGCGGTGTTGGCCGCCCTGCTCGGCTTTGCCCTGTGGGGCGCCCATCGGCTATGGAGCGCCGCGGGGGTTGAGATCGGCTGGTTTGGTTGGGCGATTATCGGCGTTGGCGCCGCCCTGACAATTGGGTTGGGCGTCGGGCTGATGGCGCTTTCCTTTCACAGCGCCAGAGCCGGCTATGACAATCGTGCACAAGACGCGTCAAATGCGATTGATCGCGCACTTGACCGCACGCGCGGGCAAGGGGATTAACGCGCTCTCGCAGTGTTCGCGATCGCGATTCGCACCGCCCCGCCCCGCCGCATTTTGAGTTGGCGGACGCGCTTGGGCATCACGGAGTCCGGCCATGGTCATTGAAGCTCGCCGTCTTGCCGCCTTGACGGCGTCGCGCGTGTGCCACGACATGGCTGAACCGCTGAATGCGATTATCCAGGGGCTTGAGTTCCTGAAGGACAGCGACGCAGCGGTAAAAAACGCCGATGCAATTTCACTGATGGATTCAGGGGTGCAAAAGGCGTGGGCTAAGCTTGACTTCATGCGCTTTGCGTTTGGCGGCTCTGGCGCCACGGATGGCGAAACCCAGCTGGACGAAGCCCGCGCCGTGATTGAGCGCCTGTACGGCGTGCTGAAGCCGTCGCTGGACTGGCAGGTGAAGGCCGTGACGCTGCCGCGGCCAGGCCTGAAGGTGTTCGCCAATATGATGCTGATCGCGGCAGATTGTTTGCCGCGCGGCGGGGTTGTCACGGTCAAGGCAAGCGCCGGCGCCGACGGCCCCGAAATCCGCGCCATCGCCGCCGGCCCGCGCGCGATGCTGAAACCGCCGACCGCGATGGCTCTGCGTGGCGAAGCCCCGGAGGAGGGCTTTACCGTGCACACCGTGCAGCCTGCCTTGACCGGCCTGCTGGCCGCCGCCGCCGATATCCAACTGCTGGCGCGCGAAGCGCCGGAGCGGATCGAACTGATCCTGCGCTCGAAAGCGTTCAAGCTGTCGGCTTGACGCTACGAAATGCGGCGGCCGGTATTCAGGAAATCCACACCGCCGTTACGAGCCATTAACCGCCATCCACGATTGTACCGGCTCGCTGCGCATGCTGACAGGCGTGTGTGTGGGCTTTGACCGGGTCCGCGCCCTCGGCGCCCCGACCGGGCTTGAGTTTGAAAGCGCAGAGCGGCGCGGACCGATCGGAACCAGCCGATCGCGCGCAGCGTCGGGGAGCATGTGGCCGCCATGAATGATCTCCTGCAGGAGTTTCTCGCCGATACCGCCGAAAACCTCGAGGTCATCGACACCGAGCTGGTTCGATTCGAAGCCGATCCCAGCGACGAGGCGACGCTGAATAACATCTTCCGGCTTGTGCACACGATCAAGGGCACTTGCGGATTCCTCGGCCTGCCGCGCTTGGAGGCGCTGGCGCATGCCGGTGAAACACTGCTGGGGGAATTCCGCGATCGGGTTTTGCCGGTAACGCCGGATTCTGTCACGCCGGTGTTGAAGGCGATCGATCGCATCAAGGAAATTCTTGTCGGCCTGGAAAGGATGGGGACCGAGCCCCAGGGCGATGACAGCGCAATCATTAATGCGATGCACACGCTAGCGGAAGGCAAAGCGCACGCGCTGCCGGCCCCTCCGGCCGCGTTGAAGAGGGGCGGCTCCAATGGCGAAAAATGGGACGCCGACATGCAGCGCTTTTTGCCCCCCGGCAAAGTGTCGCTGGCTGATCTTGGAGCCGCATTCCGCAATGCCGACGACCCGGTTGAGGCCGCGCCGGCAGCCAGTACGGCCACAGACGTTGCTCAAAGCGTTGCGGCCCCGCCGTCTGCTCCTAAGCCGGCAACAGCGAAAGCCAATGCACGCGGCGCTGACGCCAGCGAAAGCGGCGGCGAAGAAGATGCATGCAGCGGATCGCTGGCGGGTGCGCAAACCATTCGCGTCAGCGTCGATGTGCTCGAACAATTGATGACGATGGTGTCGGAGCTGGTGTTTACGCGTAATCAACTGATGGAAATGGTGCGCGGGCTCAACGATTCCGAATTCCAGGCGCCGTTGCAGCGTTTGTCCAACATCACCGACGAATTGCAGGATCGCGTGATGAAAACGCGGATGCAGCCGGTGGGCTCTGCCTGGCGCAAGCTGCCGCGGATCGTGCGCGATATCTGCCGCGAAACCGGAAAGAAAATCGAATTGCGGCTAGAAGGTGGGTCTACCGAATTCGATCGTCAGGCTCTGGAGCTGATCAAAGATCCGCTCACGCACATGATCCGCAATTGCGCCGACCACGGCATCGAAAGCGTTGAAAAACGCCTCGCCAAAGGCAAGGCAGAAACCGGCGTCATTCGCCTCGCTGCTCAATGTGAGGGCGGCCACATGATTCTGGAAGTGGCCGATGATGGCGCCGGCCTCAACACCGCACGCATTCGCGAAAGGGCGATCGACAAGGGTATCGTGACAGCAGCCGATGCCGCGCGGATGAGCGATGGGCAAATTCATCGCTTTATTTTCGCACCGGGATTTTCCACCGCTGCCGCAGTCACAAACCTTTCGGGGCGTGGCGTCGGCATGGATGTGGTGAAAACCAACATCGAATTGATCGGCGGCTCGATCGAATTGACTAGTGTCGAAGGCCAAGGCACGAGGTTCAAAATCAAAATTCCACTGACGCGGGCGATCATCTCGGTCTTGATCCTGGGCGCCGGCGGTCAACGCTTTGCGGCGCCGAAAACCGGCATATTGGAATTGGTGCGCGTCGGCGCCGGCGCTGAGCATGTGATCGAAACGCTCAACGCCACGCCGGTGCTGCGCCTGCGGGAACGCCTGCTGCCGTTGGTGGATTTGTGCGATGTGCTGGGATTGACGCCGGCGCACGCCCCTGGTGAGCGCCCGCGGTATGTTGTGGTCATGCAGGTTGGCGCGGCGCGCTTTGGCGTAATCGTTGAAGATGTGCACGACACGGAAGAAATTGTTGTCAAACCTCTTGCCAGCATGCTGCGTGGCGGACCAATGCTGTCCGGCGCCGCCAACCTGGGTGATGGTTCGGTGGTTGTTATTCTTGATCCAAATGGTTTGTCGGCGGCGGTCGGTCGCGCCCACGACACTGCGCAGGCCGAAGCCGATACAACAGCCACGAATGGTTCGAGCACGGACGACGGCCAGAGCCTGATCCTGTTCCGCGCCGGCAGTAAGACGCTGAAAGCGGCGCCGCTCAAACTTGTCACGCGCCTTGAAGAAGTGGATGCGACCGCAATCGAGCGCGCCGACGGACGCAGCGTTTTCCAGTATCGCGGCGCATTGACGCCGGTGGTGCATGCGGCTGGCGATGATGCATTCAAGGCGAAAGGCAAACAACCGATCTTGATTTTCACCCGCAAAGACAAGGCTTTCGGTTTGGCGGTTGATGAGATCGTCGACATTGTGCACGAACGCCTGACGCTCGATCTTGCCACCGATCGCCCAGGCCTTGTCGGCGCTGCAGTCATGCGCGGCCGCGCGACGGAATTGGTTGATATAGACTATTTCCTGTCGATGCTGGGCGCCGAATGGGGCGATCGCCGCGGCGCGACAGACGCCGGCAGAGGCCGCGTGTTGCTGGTCGATCGCTCGGATTTCACACGCAATCTCCTAGGGCCGCTGCTGCGCGCTGCGGGCTACGCCACTGCTGAGGTAAAGTCCTTTGATCAGGCTTGGCGCTTGAACGAGGCTGGCGAGCGCTTCGATGTGATCCTTGCGGATGTGGACGCCGATCCCAACGCTGCCGAAGCGTTTGCGCTGCGCGTGGCCGATGATGCGCGATGGTCGGACGCGAAACGCCTTGCTCTGACAGAAACCCAATCTCGCGTCGCGCATTTCGCCAACTCGGTCGGAAAAATGGATCGCGCCGGCCTGCTGGCCGCGTTGGATTATGTGCTGAGCCGAAAAGAAGAAGCCGCATGAGCGCAGATCCGAGCGTGGCCGCCGCCGGGGCCAGAGAAGAATTTGTGACGCTCGAAATTGCTGGGCGCTTCTTCGGTGCGCCAGTTAGAGAAACCAACGATGTCTTCGCCGTGCATGGGCTGACGCCTGTTCCGCTGGCGCGCGCCGATGTCGCGGGCCTGATGAATTTGTGCGGCCGCTTCATCACGGTGATTGACGCGCGCCGTCGTCTGGGTTTGTCGCCGCGCAATCCCGGCGTCAAAACCGCCATGGCGATTGGCATTGAACGCGATGGCTGAAGCTATGGACTGATCGTGGATGCGCTGGGCGAAGTGCTGCGCCTGGAGCCGGATCAGTTCGGAGAAAATCCGTTAACCTTCATGAAGCATGGCAAATCGTCTGTCGCGGCGTTTACCGTATTAAAAAGGGTTTGCTGCTAACGTTGGACATGAACCGAATGCTGGATGCACCCACCGCTGTTTCTGCGGCGGCCTAAATCCAACCAGGGAGCCTGCCGATGAGAACCTGTT
>JBIKVO010000435.1:0-2908 GCA_044356795.1 Caulobacterales bacterium | reverse complement strand
ACAACAAATGGAATGGAACCTATTGCGGCGATCATCCCGAATTGCTCACCGGCATTTTGCGCGACGAGTGGGGATTTGAGGGATTTGTGCATTCAGACTGGGTGTTTGGGGTACATTCGGTGGAGGCGGTGAAGGCGGGGCTCGACATTGAAAACCCCGAGCCCTTGCAATGGGGCGATACGCTGCTTGCGGCTGTGCGCGAGGGCCGCGTGACGCCGGCAACAATCGACACCGCGTGCCGTCGCATTCTGACAACGCAAATGCGCTTTGCCGCGGCGCCCGATCCGCTCCCCGAATACTTACTTGACATGGTCGCAAGCCCAGCCCATCGCGCTCTCGCGAAAGAGGCGGCGCTGAAAAGCGCCGTATTGTTGAAGAACGACTGCGTTTTGCCCCTGCAGCGTGCGGTTGTGACATCAATCGCGGTTTTGGGGCGATTGGCGGATTTGGAAAACATCGGCGACAATGGCTCTTCGCGGGTGCGCCCGCCGTATGTGGTGACGGCTTTGGCGGGTCTTCGCGCAATGTGCGGCGATGCAATCGCCGTGCATACCGCCTCTGAAACCGATCTCGACGCTGTGTATGCAGCAGCGCTGGCCAGTGATGTGGTGATTGCGGTGGTTGGATACACCGCCCAAGACGAAGGCGAATTCATCCCCGGCGGCGGCGTCAATCTTGGCCAGGATGACGGCGCACAGGAGCAGGCCAGCGACAGCCAAAGCCAATTCATGAACACGCGCGACATCGGCGGTGATCGCCGCACGCTGACTTTGGCCGCCGCACAGGTCGCCATGATCAAAGCGGCGGCGCGCGCAGGCAAACCCGTGATTGTGGTGATTGTCGCTGGCTCGGCGGTGATCGTGGAAGAGTGGATCGACGATGCCGGTGCAATCCTGCAAAGCTTCTACGCCGGCATGGAGGGCGGCGCTGCGCTGGCGGATTTGATCTTTGGCGTCGAAAGCCCGTCAGGGCGCCTTCCGTTTACGGTCGCGCGTGATAGTGCGGATTATCCCTTCCTGGATATTGATGCGGACGCGATCACATATGGGCCGTTCGCCGGGTATACTCATTTTGATCATATCGGCGCGACGCCGCGCTTTCCGTTTGGCCACGGGCTCAGCTACACGCAGTTTTCCTATGGTGCGCTTACGGTGCGGCGGGATGGCGATCAGGTGCACTTGGCCGCCAGCGTTCACAATGTCGGCGCCCACGAGGCGGAAGACGTGGCGCTGTTTTTTGTGCACGCACCGCCTGGCGACTCCGCCCGCCCCGCGCGGCAATTGAAGGGGTTCACGCGCATTCGACTGGCGCCGGGTGCACGGACGCACGCTGCGGTCACAATCCCGCTCGACGCTTTGAAGGTGTGGCGCCCGTCAACACGCAGCTGGGTTTTGGCGCCGGGCGTCTATCAATTCTCAACGCCGGGTGCGGCGGGTGCAGCCGCGATCGAGATTACCTAACACGGCGTCTTGAGCATCGACAGGCCAATCGCCTTCAGGTTCGCAAGTTCTTTACGGACGTCAAACGCATCGCCCATCATGAAGGCGCGTACCTGCACGCCGTAGAGGGCGCTCAACATCGCACCGGCAAGGGCGTCCGCGTCCAATCCGTCCCGCGGTTCCGCCTTCGTCATCAGGACTTTCACGACGTTCAGGGCCTCGTGCTCGGCATCCTGCGCGCGCTGGCGGATAACGGGATCGGGCGACATCGCGCCATCAATCAACATCGCCGTCGTCGCGCGATAGAGGGCAGGGCTTTTCTCCACCGAGTCTGCGATCGCATCAAACAGCGACAATAGCCGGCCAGATCCAGTCGTTTCCAGTTTCGCAAAGTTCGCCATCGCACGCGCACCAATCGAGCGCACATGATCAAACACCGCCAGGATCAATCCTGACTTCGAACCGAAGTGGTACACTGCCAGTCCGCGGCTGTAGCCCGCGCGCGCGCCAACATCCGATAATGTCACGCCGCCAAGGCCGCGTTCCGCAATCAGGTCCACCGCTGCGTCGATCAAAGCGGTTCGGGCTTCGCCGGTGCGTTCAGCTTGTGTGCGACGCTGGGGCGATGCACTCTTATCGCTCTTGTCTTGTCCGCTATGCATCAACTGTCTGACCTCATCCTCTAAGCGTCTAAGCTTCGGCAGTGACGATCCAAACCGACCCCGCAAATTGAATGGGAGTTTGCGGCGCCTGCCGTGTGAATAGGTTCAAAACCGCTTGCAAAACCGATGCTTGCGCTTCGGGTTGATCCCGCAGGGCGCGCGCCAATGGTCCTGTGCGGGTTACCATGGCAAGGGCGTCCTCCCGCGATTGGCCCACGATCATCGGGCCCCGCCAGGGTTTGGCCGCAGCGTGGCGCCAGCCGGCCTCGGTCAAATAGCGGACGGCGGTTTCTGGCTGTGCAAACGCAAACGGACCGGGCGCCCCAGGCGCAGCCTGCGCCGGCGGCGCGCTCAAATGGGGCAGTGCCGCGGCCAGGGGTTCCGTCGCCCAGCCGTTTTCCTGCAACGGCCCCCAGCACACGAATGAGAAGCGGGCTCCGGGGCGCATTGCGGTCCGGATGTGACGGAAAGCCGCAGGTGGATCCTCGAAGAACATAACGCCGAATCGGGAAAAGGCGGCGTCGAACAGGCCCGGAAGGGGATCAGCCCCGGCGTCGGCAAGCAGATACTCGCCGCCGCCAAGGGCGCGGGCGACGGCCAGCAGCGGGGCAGAAATGTCAACGCCAACGGCCCGTGCGCCACGCTCCACCAGGGCGCGCGTGGTGGCGCCGGCGCCGCAACCGATATCAAGCACGCGATCACCCGGCGACAGGGTCAGGCCGTCCATCGCCAATGCCCCGAGCGGGGCCAGCATCACGTCAAGGCGCGGGGCGTCGGCTGCCCAGATCTGGCCAGCATCCGCGTTCC
>JBIKVO010000372.1:0-3433 GCA_044356795.1 Caulobacterales bacterium | reverse complement strand
ATCGCGTCGGGCATATCAGCATGTCCACATCTCACGACACTGCTGGCGTATTTTCGCGCTTCGTGCAAACGCCTTCCTTGTTATCGCGTTACTCATGAAGAGGACTTAATTTCCATTCGCGGTGCGAGCGCTTTCTTCTTTTACGTTGCAGGCCGCGGCCTTAATGAAGCCAGAAATGCAAGGGTAGCGGTTGATGAAATTCACCGCGATGATCGTGCGCGCGTGCGGCTGTGTTTTCCGAACGGGTGGCCTAAGCCGCCAGCACGCGTGCGCGCGCCGCGAGGAATTGGCGCTCTAACCGATCCACAAAAGCGCCCGCGCTTTCAATCGTGTCGACGGCGCCGATGCCTTGGCCGCATCCCCAGATATCTTTCCACGCCTTGGCATCTGTATTGCCGCCCGATCCGAAATTCATTTTGCTCGGATCGGCCTCGGGAAGATGATCGGGATCAAGGCCGGCCTGCACAATCGAAGGCTTAAGATAATTGCCGTGCACACCCGTAAACAGATTAGAATAAACGATATCGGACGCGTTGGAGTCCACGATCATTTGCTTGTATCGCGCATCGGCATTGGCTTCCTTCGTCGCGATAAAGGCCGAGCCGATATAGGCAAGATCAGCCCCCATCGCCAAAGCCGCCAGGACCGCATCACCCGTCGCGATCGAGCCTGACAACAGCAACGGTCCCGCATGAAATTGGCGAATTTCCTGGATCAGCGCGAACGGCGACAGCGCACCTGCATGGCCGCCGGCGCCAGCGCACACCGCGATCAATCCATCGGCGCCTTTTTCCAGCGCCTTTTTCGCGTGATGGATATTGATCACGTCATGCAATGTTATCCCGCCATAGGAATGAATGGCGTCATTCAACCAGGGTTGCGCGCCAAGCGATGTAATAATGATGGGCGCCTTGAACTTCACGCAGGCTTCGACGTCGTGTTCGAGCCGATCATTGCTTTTATGCACGATCTGATTGACGGCGAAGGGGGCTGCGGGCCGATCGGGGTGTTTGGCGTTATGCTCCGCCAGTTCTGTGGTGATGCGATCCAGCCAGTCATGCAGTACGGGGCCCGGGCGGGCGTTCAGAGCCGGGAAACTGCCCACCACACCGGCCTTGCATTGCGCGATCACCAAGTCCGGGTTGGAGATGATGAACAGCGGTGCGCCGATCACTGGCACACGCAGCTTTTGCAGGATGGTGGGCAGCGCCATGCGGGGGGTCCTCTAGTTTCTTGCCGTTTGCGTAAACGAGATAGCCGTGATCGAGATAACGCCTCCGGCGCGGCTGGCAACCGCCTTTTGTCGATCCGGGCGCGCGGCTATGGTGCGGCGGCGTCGGAAAATAGGTTTCTGAAGGATGAGCCATGGCGAAAGACACGCAGGCGTTGGAGCAAGGCCTTGTCTTAACCCCGCGCTGGAATAGCGACGGCCTCATCCCGGCGATTGCCCAGGATGTGACAAGCGGGGTCGTGCTGATGCTGGCCTGGATGAACGCTGAAAGTCTCCGGTTGACGCTGGAGACCGGTCGCGCCACCTATTGGAGCCGATCCCGAGGGGCGCTGTGGATCAAAGGCGAGGAGAGCGGCCATACCCAACGCGTGCAAGAGGTTCGCATTGATTGCGATCAGGATTGCGTGCTGCTGCGCGTGGTGCAGGAAGGCCCGGCGTGCCACACCGGCGCGCAAACTTGCTTCTATCGTGTCGCCGATACAAAAGGCGGCCTGCAGCGCGTGTCTGACGGCGGCTGAACGCGTGTTCTGGCGAAGGTGCGGGGCGAATTCTTGGGCGCAGTGGGCGGCTGGTTATTGGAGCGCCGGCTGGGCGCGAACTGCGCCCGACCCTTGATTAAATGAATGGATTCAGCGAACATGGTCTGATGAACAAACGCGAAACGTCCAAAATGCGAACGCGCAACAATGTCTTGGAAGCCGCGCGAGCCTTGTTCGTCGATCCTGGCTACGAAAACGCCACGATCAAGATGATTGCGGAAAAGGCGGGCTGCGCTACCGGCAGTGTGTTCACCACGTTTGCCTCGAAAGAGGAAATCCTCACAGCCATCATTGCCGACAATTACGAAGCCGGCGCAGCGGCGTTCCGTGATGGGGCCGCCACTGCGCGGGGCCAGGGAGTGGCGGCGGAGTTGAAGGCCGCGCTTGCGGAAGGGTTCCGCCTTGATTATGCGCGCCGCAACTTGGTGGTGCACCAGGTCGCCGCGTCGTGGACATGGTCCACCGATTTTGACGAACGCACCCGCCCGCACATCAAAGGGACATTCGGTGTCATTGGCGATGTGATCCGCGCAGGTATGGCCCGCGGCGAACTGCGCGACGACATAGACGCCGATCTTTTGGCAGACCAAATCCTCGGCATGTATCTCCGCTGTTTCCGTCACGATCGCTTCTACAGTCTCGGCATCGACGGCATGATCGCGCGCGCCAATGCGCATATCGAACTGATGTTGACGGGTGCGATTGCAACCACGGTTGCTGCAATCAAGAATCGCGCCTCGTAAACGCGAAACCTAAAATGGACTGAACGCCTCCAACGCCCGTTGTCCCAGCGGCGGGCGTTGGACATTCGACAAGGCGCCGCGGCCGCCATAGCTGATCCGTGCTTCTGCCATTTGATCGTGGCGAATGCCGTTGTTTGGCGAAATGTCCTCCGGCCTGATCACACCGCTGACCAGCAATTCGCGCAATTCGTTATTGATCCGCACCTCTTGCCGGCCGGATACGATGAAGTTGCCATTCGGAAGGATTTCCGTGATCACCGCCGCCACCGTGAGATCAATCGTTTCCTGCCGATTGATTGTGCCGGTTCCGCTCGATTGACTTTGGCCGTTGGCGCCAATCAGATTAGCCGGATTGAATGGGGTTGCACCGCCTGGGGGCGCAAGACGGCCGAGAAAATTTTCTTTTCCAAACACCGAATCGACACCCGCGGAAATCGATCCATCGCGTTCGCGTTCGGTTGTGTTGCGCAGTTGTGCGCTGTCTTCGATTTCGATCCGAACGGTTAGAATGTCGCCCAGCCGACGCGCGCGCTGATCAGCAAAAAATGTGCGCGATCCCGCGCGCCAGAGAGAGCTTGGCCCGGCGGCGGCGTTGTTGATCTCCGGCATCGGCATTTGCGCCGCAGAGGGGCTTGGCGTCATGCGCGGCGCCGCGGCGCGGGTTGCTTGGGTTTCTGCCTCGCTCAAGGCGCCCTCCAGAGAGGTGCAGCCAGACGTGATTGCAAGTGCAGCCAGGGTAAGGGCGGGTCCAATGGCGCGCATGGTGGATTTACTCCGTAATCGGATGATCGAGATTGGCTGTGGCGCGGCCCGGGCCGACAACAATCGCGTCAATCGCTTTATTTGAAGACAGATTCACCAGGCGTACGGATTGGCCGGCGGCAGCGTTGGTTGTCGCGCGTGTGCGCGCGGTCACGCGG
>JBIKVO010000182.1:0-6423 GCA_044356795.1 Caulobacterales bacterium | reverse complement strand
CGCCATGCATCGAGCTGGCCCTTGGCGGCATCAGCGCTGCCGAACAGAACGCCCATCTTCGAATCCGCCCAGAATAAATTGCGCGGATCGCTGTGGCGGCCCGCGAAAATCCAGACCATGCCAAATGTCTTGCGCAAATAGCCCGCAGCTTCGACAATCACGGATTGCGGAACGCCTTGTTCGCATCGAACCAGAACGGGATCCATCCTTTGCGCCGCGCGGCCATCAATGTCGCGCAGGCCCGTCACGAGCACCGCGCGGTGCTCTGGCCGGCGCAGGCCATTGATGTTGACCGGGAACATCAACTGCACTGGCGGCGCGCGATCAGCAATCATGCGCTTGGCGATATCGGCGGTTTGCATCGCCAACGCGACGTCGAACTGCACCAGCGCCATCGCAGACCGGAAATAATCATCGCCGGCATTGCTGCGCGGCGCTGAAACGCCCGGCTTCACCCAAATCGCCGTTTGCCCAAGGCCCACGGTCACGCGCTGCATTTTCACGTCCGGCGGCGGTGGCGGCTCAGGCGGCTTTTGTTTCTCCACTGGTGGGGGTTTTGGCGGTTCAACGTCACCAGAAATCAACGCGATTGCGCTTTCCAATTCTGGTGGCAGCGCCTCCTCATCAGGGCGCTTGTCGACAATCAGACGCAGCGGCGCCGCGTTGGCAGTTCGAGCCAGCATAGCCGCCAGAGGGCGTCCATCATGGCGACCGAACAGCTTTTCATTGAACTGCATCGCGACTTCGCGCTGAACGCGCTCTGGCGCCTTTGTCGTTTTCGGATGACGGCACACCGTGACGGTTTCGCCGTCAAACAAAACCAGATCCATGGGATCGCAAATGCGTTCCGCCATAGCGACCAGGGAATCGAAATTGCGCTTGAGATAGCGGCCCCAAACTGCTGCGACATCGGGATCGCTGGGCGCGACGGTGACGCGCACGACATCGGCGGGCTGCTTCAGCCCCCCGGCCGCGACGATCCCTTCCAGTTTCGCCCGCGCTGCGGGAGTCAACCGAACCATTGCTTTTTTCCGATTCCATATACTCGCGCATGTGTGCCGAGATTACACGGTGATGTTGAAGATCACGTTGACGACAGGCGGGTTAACTGGTGTTGACTAATGATTTTTCAGCGCCTGACATAGGTGGATCAAAATCAAACCGCGGGCAGATTCCGATCCAACAGAGGCAGACCAAAAAGCCTAAACTTCTGATTGAATGCATTTTCTGTCGACCAACAGGAAGCCGCTTGGTCGAAAAACGCGCTAGTGGGCAGGCATCGCCTGGGCGGCAAACCAGCCAGCGATCCGCGGCGCACCCGAAACCTGAGACACCACGATCTCTGCATGAACGCTGGCGCCGGGGGACACAGCGACATCCAACGGGCGGACATCTTCGACCGATTGCGTCAACGCAACCAGCACGCGGTGATGGGTATCGCGGTCGATCACGCCCGGCGACGGCGCATCAATCCACTTCACGATGCCATTGATAACGCCTTCCGGGCCGCGAACGGGCGCTGCCGGCGCACCATCAGGGCCGGCTTCGAGCCGCACACGCACCGGATCACCGACGCGCACATGGCGCATGTCCAGGGCAGGGCCCCAAACCTCTGCGACAAGCTCAGCATCACTTGGCAGGATTTGCACCAACACCTCATTGGCAGCCACGCCCGCGCCAATTTCATGATGCGTCATCCACAGCACACGCCCGCCCGCGGGCGCGCGAATCTCAAACTCTGACGCGCGATCCGCGAGGCGCAACAAGGCGGCGTCCAGCGTTTCCAATTCTTCCGATATCCGCGCCAATTCTGCCGACCATTCGCGACGCATCTCGGTGAGTTTTTCTGTACGCTGCGTTTCCGCTTGTGACAGCGCCATCCGTGCGCGCTCGAGATCGCGATTGACGGTGGCAAAGCGCCATTGCGCCCGCATCACCAAGACGTCGCCAGACAGCGTCTGCGTTGGGCGGCCAGACTGCGCCACTCCGGTCAATTCCACACGCAACGCCGCTAATTCCTGTTGCAAATTGTCCATCCGAGCGCGGGCGCCGCGCGCGGCTTCATCCAGGGCGCGCAGGCTGCGATCCAAGCGGCCGCGGTCGGTTTGGAAGCGCGCCAATTCCAGACGCGCGCGTTGCGGATCGAGATCAGCATCCGAAGAAAACGCCGGCGCATCGACGCCGTCCATCAAGGCGGTCAGGCGTGCTTTCGCCATCGCCAAACGCGCGGCCCGCAAGCGCACCGCCTGCGCGTCGCCGGCGGCCGCGCGCGGCTCCAACCGGAACAACACATCGCCCGCGCGAACTTCCTGGCCAGTCGTGACCGCAATATGCAGCAGCGCGCCCCCTTCAGGATGGCTGAGCGTGAGGCTTGCGCCATCATCAAGCACGCGCCCCGAGCCAATCGCCAAACGCTCCACCGGCGCAAACGCCGCCAACACCACGCCCGCAGCGCCAAGCGCCGCCGCAGACAACACCACCGGCCGCGAAGCGCGCGGGTGCATCGCCCAGCGCACGGCTGGCATCGCGCGCCGGAGCACCGTGCCGCCCAAGTGCACAAGCGCAGCGCGCGCCGGCTCCCGGCGGGCCTTGGCGGCGCGCACAAAAGCACGCACATGCGCCGGCGCCTGACGCATGTGACGTTCGGCGGAATCCATCGCCCGATCCATCGCCCGTTCCGCTGCGATCAAACGCGCCTGCAGCGAAGCCGGCGCCGCTTTTGGCGCAGCCGCGCCCGCGTCCAGCCGCTCCAAGACATGCGTGATCAAGCGCCACTCCCATCGGGAGGCCGCCGCGATCAGTGGGGCGCTGCGACGCCCCCAAGCGCGCGCGATGAGGCGAAAGAGACGCAAAACGATCGGCTCCAACAATATTTGTCCTGAGCACACCATACGCGATTTTGGTTACTCAATGCTCAAATTTATCTTGCAAGGAAACCCACTTTTATTGTCTTTATGTTCATCTCTTCCTTAAATCTCGCAAAGAAGAATTGACGCCGCATGAATGGGCGCAGAGCTGAGACGATTGGCCATCAATTGCGATTTCGCGATGCGAAAAACTGCGGTAACAAGCCGTCATTGAACTCGGGAGACTCGCCATGCGTGTGATCGGACTGACACTCGCCGCTGCAGCGGTTTTGACCTTGGGCGCCTGCGCTGCCGGTAGCGGCAGCAGCGGCTATCATGGCGGGCCGACAACAGCGCTTGGCAAATGCGTGCAGGAAGCCCTGATTGGCGCTGGCGTTGGCGCGGTGGCGGGCGCGGTTCTGTCTGACAAGAACCGCACCGAAAACGCCGCGATCGGGGCCGTTGTCGGCGGCGGCGGCACATATCTCGTGTGCTTGCTGCTGCAGGGCCCGCAGCAACAAGCCACCGTGCAAAGTGTGTATGTCAACGCGCTCAACCAGGATCGCGCGCTGACCCAACAGGTGCAATTGTCCGATGGCCGCACCGGCGTGTTGAGCGTCGCGCGCCCCTACACGCCGCCGCAGGGCGATCCCACTTGCCGGATGATCAGCGCCACATTGAGCATTCCTGGACAAGGTGCGCAGCCCTTGCCGCAGGAAACCTATTGCCGCGACAGGGCCACCGGCGCCTGGATCAGCCGCACCTGATTTTTTGGAAAAGCAGCCTATCGCCTAGCCGCCCTGTCACTCACGTGACAGGGCCGGCGGTGCGCTTGGTGAAGCGCCGATCTAAATTTTACGACAATGTGGCGCAGAAGCGCTGGATGCGCACGCACGCATCTTCCAGTACGGATGTCGATGTTGCGTAGGAGATGCGGAAACAAGGCGACACGCCAAACGCCGCACCGTGCACCACTGCGACGCCTTCGGCCTCCAACAGCTCGCGCGCGAAATCTTCATCGGTATGAATCACCGCGCCAGACGGCGCCTTTTTCCCGATGGCGCCCGCGCAGCTAGGATACACATAGAAAGCGCCTTCGGGCTTCGGGCAGCTTAACCCCATGGCCTGGTTCAGCATCGACACCACAAGGTCGCGGCGCTGCACGAACACGCCATTGTGACGCGGGATGAAATCCTGCGGCCCATTCAACGCCTCGACTGCAGCCCATTGGCTGATGCTGGCGGGATTGGACGTAGACTGGCCCATGATATTGGCCATCCCCTTGATCAGCGCCTCTGGCCCCGCGGCATAACCAATGCGCCAGCCCGTCATGCAATAGGCCTTAGACACGCCATTCATTGTCAAAGTTCGATCGTACAGGCGCGGCTCCACCTGCGCGATGGTGACGAATTGGAAACCGTCGAACACCAGATGTTCGTACATGTCGTCGGTGAGCACGAAGACGCGCGGATGGCGCAAGAGCACTTCGGCAAACGCGCGCAAATCCGCCGCGCCGTAGGCCGCGCCCGACGGATTGGACGGCGAATTGAGGATCACCCACTTGGTGCGCGACGTAATAGCGCGTTCAAGATCGGCGGCGGTGAGTTTGTAGTGCGCGGAAACATTTGTTTCGACGAAGACTGGCGTGGCGCCCGCGAGCAGCGCCATATCCGGATAGCTGACCCAATACGGCGCCGGAATCACCACTTCATCACCTGGCGAACAGGTGGCCATCAGGGCGTTGTAGATCACCGCCTTGCCGCCAGGGCCAACATTCACCTGACCGGTTTTGTACTCCAGCCCGTTCTCGCGCTTGAATTTCGCAACGATTGCGGCCTTCAGCTCGGGGATGCCGTCCACATCAGTGTAGCGTGTCTTGTTTTCGCGGATCGCGCGGATCGCAGCCTCTTTGATGTTTTCCGGTGTGTCGAAGTCCGGTTCACCGGCGCCAAGGCCGATCACATCGCGGCCCGCCGCTTTCAGCGCCCGGGCTTTGGCGGTGACCGCGAGGGTGGCGGACGGCTTGATCCGGGACAGGGCGGCGGAAACGGGAACGGCAATCATGGGGCGATCCTTAAAGCGCGCGCTGGTGGTACTGGCCTTCGTCGCCGAAGAAAAGCTTAACAACGACCGCCCATAGCGTTTTCCAACCAAGTGGACACCGGTTGGTCGATAGAAAACGCGCATCAGCAAAAGTCCGCACGTTTACCGCGAGACGCGTCATTTTACGGGAATGTAGATTTCCACACGGGCTGCGTCATCGTCGCCCGAAGGGTCGCTGACATAGATTTCCCACGGCAGGCCTCGCCACTCAATCCGATGGGCGCGCAGATAGGCATACAGCAGCGCGTAGCTGGTTTGCAGCTTCGCCTTGGAGCCCTCATGCACCATCATCGCCGCGCGACCGCCAGGCGTGGCGCCATTGCGCACCGGCGGCGGCGGATCGACAATCGCGGGTCCGTCATACAGATAGCCGGTGTTGAACAAGATTTGCTGTGCGCCATTGCCGGCGGCGACATCGCCGGTGGTGACCAGAACCCGCGCCCCCACCGGGCCAATCCCGCGCTCATTGAGGAATTGCAGCACCTGTTCGTTCGCCCCGCGCAGCACATTGGCGACGCTCGACGGGTTGTCCTTGGCTGCTTCGCTGGCGACAAATGCGTATTGGCGCGGCGCCCGGTTCTCGACGGTAACAACCACACTGGAGATATCAAGCGCGGGCAGATCTTCCGCCAGTTGCTTTAAGCCCGCCAGGCCCTGCTCCAGGGATACTTTGGCTGCCGTTTCCACGAACAGATTGCCAAAACGGCACAGGATCGAGTCCCAGCTTGTGCTGCAGATGCGCTCAAAGCGCCAAACCGTGGCGGCGCCGCCGCTCATGTCCGACATAGACAGCGTCAGCGTGGATTGCGCGGCGCCGGCCCCCAGAACCCCGCCTTGCAGCGCGAAGGTGACGGCGGTGTTGGGATCAACCGCGGCGATTTCATATTTCCCGTCGCCCACCTGCGGAGACGCACTTCGAAAGGCGGCGGTCTGGCCAAGACCGGCCGAGCCGGTGACGATGTAGGCCAAGGACGGATCACGCCGGACCCAGGGCGACCATTCCTGAAAATTCGTCAAATTCGCGGCCAACGGAAACACCATAGAGCGATGACGATCGATCTGGATCGCCTGCTCAACCGTCAACTTGTTGGGCAGCAAAAATGCGCCCACCCCTGCCAGCGCCCCAACAATGACAACCAACGCGCCGACCAGGAGCAACGCCCATTTCATGATTACTTTGACCCGAATGCTCGCCCCGCGGGACGCTTATCAAAGTGGGGCCATGCACGCCACGGGCCAAAGCAGGCATGGCGCAAACCGCCTCGAGCGGAAGGGAACAGCGGCAATGGTTCATCCCGGCGGCCACAGCCTAGACATTCAAAGCGCCACAATGCAAACCCAACCGAGCCCAACCGACCAGGGGGCCAACCGACCAGGGGGCCAACCGACCAGGGGGCCAACCGACCAGGGGAAGCAACGAATCAAGGGAGCTCCAATTGCGCTCCGCCGGTCGGTTTGGGTCGGCGCCGTCAGA
>JBIKVO010000181.1:0-6457 GCA_044356795.1 Caulobacterales bacterium | reverse complement strand
AAGTCGTTTGCCGCATCGGTCCGCATCCCGGTAAACCCACATCACCATGGACTGCTTCGCAGCAATCGGGAATCCTCAGACTTGTTCAGAGATTCCCTAATGGAGAGGGCCAAGACGCCATATTATGCGGGGCTACTTTCCGCCGCCCAGTACCACGGCGCGGCGCATCACCGCCCCCAAGAGTTTCAGGTGATGCTCGGCAAGCCGCGCCGTCCTATCAAATGCGGGAAGGTGCGTGTCGTTTTCCACGCCCGGAAGTGCGTCGCCGACGTGCCAGTACAGCGGATCAATACGCCGCGCGGGACGGTCGCCGTTTCGACGCCCGCCGCCACGGCGTTCGATCTCGTCGGTTACGAGGCGCAAATTGGCGGCCTCGATGCTGTGGCCACCATTCTCGTCGAACTCGCCGAGAAACTTGATCCAGAGAAACTCGCCGCGCTTGCGCCGACGGTCCCCCTGCCGTGGACGCAACGCCTTGGCTATTTGTTGGAACGGGTTGATGAAGCGCCGCGCGCGCAGGCGCTGAAGGAATATGTGCGCGCGCGCGCGCGCGACGCGGTGGCGCTGTTGCCGTCGGTGCGCGCAGACGATTACCCGCGCGACGGAGACTGGAAACTAATCGTCAACGCCCAAATAGAGGCCGAGACGTGATCCCGCGCGACTATATCACGGAATGGCGCGCGAGTGCGCCTTGGGTGCAGGACTTTCAGGTCGAGCAGGACTTGGTGATCTGCCGTGCGCTCGTGGACATCTTCAACCATCCCGCCGTGAGCAAGGCGCTGGCGTTTCGTGGCGGCACGGCGCTGTACAAGCTCTACCTCAAACCGGCCGCGCGCTATTCCGAGGACATAGACCTCGTGCAGGTGAACGCCGAGCCCGCAGGGCCTGTCATGGATGCGCTGCGCGAAGCGCTCAATCCTTGGCTAGGTAGAGCCCAATACAAGCAGTCCGACGGGCGCGTCACCTTCAACTATCGCTTTGCGTCCGAAGACCCGACGCCAGTGCCGCTGCGTTTGAAGGTGGAGATCAATACGCGCGAGCATTCCACGGAGCACGGCCTTCAGCGCGTGCCGTTCAGCGTCGCGTCGCGCTGGTTTTCCGGCGCTTGCGACATCACGACCTACGATCTTGACGAGCTAACGGGCACGAAGTTGCGCGCGCTTTATCAGCGACGCAAGGGGCGCGATCTTTTCGACGTGGCGATTGCGTTATCACAGGGTGCCGATCCCGCCCGCCTTGTGTCGGCATTCTCGCGCTACATGAGCGAGGGTGGGCATCATATGACCCGAGCGCTGTTCGAGGAAAATCTAGCCGCGAAGATGGAGGCCCCGCGCTTCCTGACCGATATTCCGCCGCTGCTCGCGGCAGGGCAGAACTGGAACCCGGAAGAGGCTGCCGCGCTGGTTTTGGAGAAGCTTTGCCCGCTTCTTTCCGGCGAGCCTTGGAAGCGAACCTAGAGGGCGGCGTCGGCCGCGACGGGCCCATCTCAGTTGCTCCGGAGCGTCGTCAGAAATGTCGGGTTCGGCGTCCTCTTTCCGCAGCGCAAAATCATTTGCTTGTTCAGCGCCTTCGCTCTGTTTCCTGGAGCATAGGCGGCCCGGAAATGTCGCCTTGCGTGTCGGGTTTTACTCCGGTCAGCGTTTAAAGCGGCCGGTTGCGTAATTTAGCTTGTGCCTCGGGTCTTGGTCGCCTGGCCGGTTTCGCGGCGGCGAGTGTAAACAGCGCCGACGTGATCGAAGGCGGCGCGCGTGGCTTCGTCTTTGAGGTGCGCGTAACGCGCCGTCACTTCCGGTCGCGAGTGGCCAAGCGCTTTTTGCACAAAGGCTAGGCTGTGGCCGTCTTTGATAAGCAGCGACGCGAAAGTGTGCCGTAGGTCGTGAATTCGTAGATCGTCAAACTTCGCCCGCGCAATCACCGCCGCCCACGCCTTGCGCGGTGTTTCCATCGGTCCCTTGAATGGCGGTGGCTTGGCGAACACCCAGGCGGTCTCGTTAGCGCGACGTTTCAGTATCTCGACTGCGGCGGCGTTGAGATTGATCACCTTCCGGCCGGTGCGTCCGGCCTTGTGACGCTCCGGCTGCAGGATAATGGCCGGCCGGGAGAAATCGATTTCTGACCACGCCAGATCGCGCATCTCGGCGAGCCGGGCGCCCGTCAGTGCGATGATGCGGAAGAGGTCGGCATGGTCCTCCCGTATCTCGGCACACCCCTCCATGGCGTCCAGCACTTCGAACAAATGCACCGCTTCCTCATCGGTAAGGAAGCGCTCGCGAAGCCGGTCCGGCGGCTTAGCCGCGCGCGCGGCGGGGTTGTCCTTGATCAAGTCGCGCTTGATCGCCCAGTTCAGCATTGCGCAGAGCGTGCGGGTCGCCCGACCCACCACTTTGGGACCGCCTAGGATGGTCGACTTCCGACGAAAGCCCAGCTTGTGGGTACGCGCGGTCTTGAAGTTTGCGACGTCCCGCTGCCAGCGGGAAATGTCTGGGGTGGTCAGCGCGTTGATGGCATAGGCGCCGAGGAGCGGCTCGACATGGCAGCGGAGGTCGCGCTCGTCGGTCTGCCAGGAGCTTTCCCGCTTCTCCGGCTTATCGATCCGGCCCTCGGTCAGATAGAGCTGGATCAGTTCGGCGATCGTCGCCGCGTTGCGGCGTACCTCTTTTTCATGTTGGGGATCGCCGCCGCGGCTCGCATTGTGCTTGGCGTCCTCGGCAGCCTTGCGCGCTTTTTCCGCGGTGAAGGGGCCGTAGTCGCCGATTACGAAAAGGCGCTGGCGGCGCCCGGCGCGGTACTTGATCTCGAACGTCTTGCGACCGCTTGGGCGGACCCGAAGTCGGAAGCCTTTTACGTCGCTGTCCCAGATGCAGTATGTCTTGTCGGGACTTGGTTCCGCCGCGTCGATGACGCGTTTGGTGAGACGTTGGGGTGCTTGCATGCGTGCGCGGTCCGAATATTTGGTCACCACATGGTCACCACGAGAGCGGAAATCAGAGCACACACACGCTCATCAACAATAATCGCGGAATGAGCATAACATACTGCAAACGCAGGGAAAACGACACGTCCGGCAACGTCCGGCAACGTGTGAAATTATGACCCTGGAGGCATTGCACGAAAATTCCGGCATTTTTCGACGGGAACTTCCGTTTAGCCGATTGCCTCTCTCCTCGAGTTCGCGCAGGGCGGCGCGGACCACCTCACTGACCGACGCAAAACGAGCGCTTGCGATCTCCTGCTTCACAAATTTCTCCCAGTGCAGGCCCAGGGACAGCGACGCTGTGGCCATACTTACTTTATGAATAATTTTGGATAGGGTAGACCCGCTGGGAGATTCAAGTAAGGGAAGATCGAGCGCATCCCTGTGACCGCTCTCGGCCGGACCAAGCCTTCAGAAATAAGCTTGAAAGACCAGATTTCGCCCCTCAGGAAATCCTGCTCTTGCGCCCCGCCCAATAAGGGTCCCGCAGCGCCCGCTTGTAGAGCTTGCCGGTAGGCAGGCGCGGCAGCTCATCGGTGAAGTCGATCGAACGCGGACATTTTATATGTGCGAGGTTTGCCCGGCAGAAGGCGATCAGCTCCGCTTCCAGCGCCCTATCCGCAGCGATACCGGGCGCGGCCTGTACCACGGCCTTAACTTCTTCGCCGAGATCCTCATTCGGAACCCCGAATACGGCTGCGTCCGTCACCTTCGGATGGGTGATCAGCAGGTTTTCGCATTCCTGAGGGTAAATGTTCATCCCGCCCGAGATGATCATGAAGGTCTTGCGGTCCGTCAGATACAAGAACCCGTCATCGTCGAGATAACCGACGTCGCCTACCGTGCTCATCGATCCGTCCGGCGAGCGGTTTTCCTTTGTCTTTGCCTCGTCCTCGAAATACTCGAACGGCGAGGCCGTCTTGAACCAGATCGTGCCGGGCTCGCCCTTGGGCGACGGGTTCATCTCTTCGTCGAGGATGTGAATATCTCCAAGAACCACGCGCCCGACGGTGCCCTTGTGCGCGAGCCATTCGGGCGTGTTACAGGCGGTAAAACCAAGACCTTCGGTGGCGCCATAATATTCGTGGATGATCGGTCCCCACCAGTCGATCATCTGCTCCTTGACCTGGACCGGGCAGGGGGCGGCGGCGTGGATGGCGACCTCGAGCGAGCTCAAATCATAGCGCGAGCGCACGTCCTCTGGCAGCTTCAACAGGCGCGAAAACATTGTCGGCACGAGCTGGCTGTGGGTAACCTTGTAGCGCTCGATCAGGGCGAGGTAGGACTGCGCGTCGAAGTGCTCCATGATGATGGCTGTTCCACCCGCTCGGGTCGTCATTCCTACCGCCATCTGCGGCGCGGAATGATAAAGCGGAGCCGGTGAGAGGTAGATCATTCTGTCGCGGTAAAGCCAGAGGGATTGCAGGAACTTCGCCAAAGGCAGGTCCTGATCCGGCCCCGCATCCGGCAGCGGGCGAAGGATGCCCTTGGGCCGTCCGGTGGTCCCTGAAGAGTAGAGCATCGGTGTCCCAAGCCACTGATCGGCGATCGGGGTGTCGGGCAGTCCGGCGACGGCGTCGTCCAGTGTACGAACATGTTTTCCGTCGCCCGGGCCATCGACGATGAGGCATAGCGTGACACCGGGCGCCTGCGCCATCGCCGCCTGAGCCACTTCCAGCTTGGCCCGGGACGTGATCAGCACCTTCGAACGGCTGTTGTTGAGGATATAGGCCAGTTCGTCGACACCAAGGTAGGAATTGATCGGTGTGTAATAGAGCCCCGCCCTCAGGCCTGCCCCGCAGCACTCGACGTAGCGCGCATTGTTTTCCATGAAGATGGCGTAGTGATCGAGGCGGTTGAGCCCCTGCTGGCGAAACAAGTGTGCGAGCCTGTTGGTGCGTTTCTCAAGCTCGCCGTAAGAAATGGTCTCACCCGACCCCGCCATGATCACGGCGATGCGTCCGGGATCGGTTGTCGCGATTGCGCCTGGCAGCATCGGTTGCCCCCGTTTTCAGTGAGTGTGCCTGCGTTTTGTTTATTGACGTTGGGTAAGGCTTAGTCAAGCAGAGCGGCCGAGACGCTCAGATGTTCCCCGGCGTGCAAATTTGACCCCGCATTGCCTCATCCAACATGTTGCCGAAGATTGTCCGCCGATAGGTGTGGCGGCGTCAGCGAATGGGATCGCTGGCGCGGATGGCGGACGGGATCAGCATGGGTGCGCGGCGCGAGGTCGTAGCAGCGGTGGCGGAGCGGCATGCTCTGCCGGGGCGAACGCGGGGCAGGGGCAAAGACGTTTGTAACCGCGTCTTCGGATTGTCCCCGCGACGATCCGGATCGAGGCAAAATGGAGGGGATGAAATGCCGATGCGCTTGCCAAAGGTCATGCGCGAGGTTGGGCTTTGCCGCTCATCGATCTACGCCGCCGTCAGCCAAGGGCGCTTTCCTTCGCCGGTGAAGATCGGTCTCCGCGCCGTTGCTTGTCGCGCCGATGAGATCGAAGCCTGGAAGGCCAGCCTGAGAAGGGGCGGGCCGACCCCATGGGGTGAAGCTTGAACTTCGTCCGACGACAGGCCAGGCCGTTTTCAGAGACCGTGGTCACCGTTCGGCGGGAAAACAGCCTGGACATATTCTGATCCGCCTCACCTCGTCCGAAAGCTGAAACTGCGCGAGTATTGGGCGCCTATCGCCGCACCAGCGGCCTGCGGGCGCTTTGCACAGAACGCGCTTTAAGGAGGTCCAGGTGATCAGACCACCAGTGCATCATGCGCCCGCGTTCGTCCCAATATTCGGCGCGGGCGCAAGCGCGGCGGACGGCGTTTGAGTCACAGTGGCCACGTTGGCGCTCGATCGCGTCAGTGTGCCATTTACCGCTTTCGTTGAGGATCGGGCACGCCATGGCGCGAAAGCCATGGACGGTCATTTCGCTTTTGTCGTAGCCGAGCCGCCGCAGCGCGCCGTTCAGCGTATTGTCCGACATGGCTCGCTCCGCAGAGCGCAGCGACGGAAACACGAAACGCCCATCTCCGGTCAAGCGTTGCATCGCCTCAAACAGCGCCAAGGTCTGCGGCGTCAGCGGCACGCGCAAAGGACGTCCCATCCTGGTCTCGATCCCGGGCCTCGGCGAGGCGACCGCATTTGCGCTGTTGATCGACATGCCCGAACGTGGCGCCCTTGAAAACAAATGCGCCGCCAGCCTCGCAGGGCTTGCGCCCATGGCGCGCGACTCCGGCCAATGGAAGGGCCAAGCGCTTCATTCGCGGCGACCGCGCCGCGCTGCGCCACGCCCTCTCCATGCCTGCCCGCGTCGCCATGGGTTTCAACGCCGACCTCAAGGCCGTCTATGACCGACTGACCGAAGCAGGAAAGTCCGCCGAAGTCGCCATCGTCGCGGTCATGCGCAAGATGCTGATCCTCGCCAACGCGCCCCTCAAAAAAGGCGCCCGCTGGGAACCAAAACCGGCTTGATCAAGACGGATGCTCTAT
>JBIKVO010000180.1:0-6463 GCA_044356795.1 Caulobacterales bacterium | reverse complement strand
GCCCCCCGTCAGCGCAAAGCCGCCCTCCATGCTGCGCACATCCAGACGATCCAACTGCACCAGCGCGCGCGCTGCGCCAGCAAGATCGAATGCGGTGTCTCCGCTCAGGGCCGCAAGCCCGCCGGCCAATTCCGCCGCCTCCAACGGCGACAGATCCGCCACTGTGCGGCCAAACAAGATGCGCGGCAAAACCTCTTCCCGCGGCAGCGCGGGCGTGGACGCGACGCTGATCTGCGGCGTCGCCACTGTGCCTGCAACCCGCACCATGGCTGTCAGATCGGCGGTTGCGCGTTCGGCTTCGATATCCATGACGGCGTCCCCCGGTGCGCCGACAAATTGCACCTGCCCGCGTTCAAGCGTGAACACCCGGCCGGCCAATTGAAAATCACCGCGCAGCAAGCGCGCCTGCCCAATCAAATCCGGATGTGCCGTATCGCCGCGCACCGCAAGATCAAGCGCCCACTCCGATTGCAGCCCGCGCCCGCGCACAAACACCCGCCCCGGCGCCGTTAATCCAAGATCAAGCCGCACCGGACGATCGGCCGCCGCCACTGTCGTCACGTCGCGGGCGACGGGGCGATTGATTTCGCGCACCGGCGCCAGCGATTGCAGGCGCGCCGGACGCGGCGGCGCCGCATTGACTTCATCAAGCCTCAAGGCGCCAGCCGCGATGGCGCCGGTTTGCGGCGCCCAGGAAAACGACACAGACCCGCTGGCGGTGGCGTCGATGTCGGGCCGATCCAGAACGCGCAAACGCTCGAGCGTCAATGATAATGCGCCCGCTTGCGGCCCGCTGGCCGCGCCCGCACCGTTTACGCTGCCGCCATCGACGCCGCGCGCAGACAGCGCCTCAATGACCGCGCCGGCATCATTGAAACGCACCGTTGCCGCGCCATCGCGCAACCGGAGTCCGGTGAGGGAATCATGCAGCATTGCGTTGCTCAGTCGTGCCGCGCCTTCACCGCTCCATCCCGTCGCGGTGAGTGCGATGCGCCCCTGCCCCTCAATCGCGCCCGACACGCGCTGATCCAACGGACCAAAAGCGGCCCACAAGGCATCCACCGCGCCAACAACGCGCCAATCCACCGCGCCGCTTTGCCCTGGCGCAATCGTCACGCCTGCATCAGTCCATGTCAGCGGGCCTGCAAATGTCGCCTCCGCCTGCAAACCGCCGCGCGAGACCGCCGTCACGCGCGCCCGCGCCGCCGCGCCGTTCAGCGCACCCGACACAGCAAGATCAACCGGATCCGGCGCCCGGCGATCCAACACCACGCCTGTGGCCGTCAGCTCCGCGTCTGCCTGCACTGTTTGGGTTTGATTGTTCACCGTGACAGCGCCATTCAGACGGCCATCGCCGCGCTCGCCCACGATCGCCAGCACAGGGCGCAAGGGCGCATCGCGCACATTGGCGGCCACATCAAGACGCGCACCGGCGCCGTGCGCGCGGACCTGAACATTGCCGCTGCCGATCGCAAGGTCCATGTCCGCACGCCAATCGGCGCGGCGACTTTCAGCGATGATCGGCGTGCGCGCGAAAAACGGCGTGTCTCCGGCCGCCCCCTGAAGATTGAGTTGCGCGCGAACCGCATCGCGCGTGACCGCCGCTTCACCGTCGATCTGGGCGCTGAGCGCTTCATCGCCGGCTTTACCGGTCATCTGTGCGTGCACCGCCATCGCCGATAATGGGCCATCAATCCGAATGGAGGCTGCAGCATTGTCAATGCTGGCGATTGTAACATCGGCCACATCCGCATTCACCAGCACCTGATCATCATCCACGCGCAGACTGCCCGAAACCTGCAGCCGCGCCGCGTTTGTGCTTTCAAACGCCAGATCAAGCGCCAGGGACTCGCGCCCGGCGGATGCCGATCCCTTCACCGCCACGCCCATCACCAGCGCCTCCAGCGCGCCGGCGCGCCACCCCGCTTCATCAAACACCAATGGCGCGGTGAGCGAAGCCGGGCCATACTCTGTTTGCGCACTCGCCTGCACCGTGCCGGTGCGCCCGTCACCGCGCCACGCCATCTTGACATCGCGCACCGCACCGATGGGCGTCTCCGCCGCATCCACATGCACAGCAACATCGATGATCGGCGTGCGCGCCGCACCGCTGATCGCGCCGCGCGCGACAACTTCCCCGTCCAACGCCACATCGCCAATCACGATCGGCCCGCGCACGACACTTTCAACAGCCAGATCAAGCGTTTCGCCAATGCGGCCGCGCAATCCCAATCGTCCATTGGCGCCATCGATGCGGGCAAGATCCAGGGCGAAGCCGTTGCGAACAAGACGACCGCGCACAGACAATCTGGGCGCAGCGCCAACAAGCGTACGCAAGGCCCCGGGCGCATCGATGGCTTCGCCAGCGCCCGTCACCGTCACGCGATCCCCGGCCAGCGTCACATCGCCCGCCGCCGCGCCGCGCCAATCGCGCGCCACCATCGCCATATCCGAAAGCCGCCAACGCCCCGACGAAAGCGCTGCATCGCCCTCAATCTGCGCTTCGCCGAGAGCCCCCTTCAGCGCCAGCGACACACGCTCCAACACGCCATCCCTGCGGCGCACCGCAGCATCGATATGCGCGCGCCCCGCACCGACGATACGGCGCGACGGCGCGTCAAGCCCTTGCAAAGACGCCGCCCAATTGGCGCGTACGCGATCAGCCTCCAGGCGCACCAGAAGCGGACCATCCGCTGCAAATCGTACATCGCCCACGCGCGCGGCTTGCAGCGCGGCCTGCGCGTTCAATGTCCAAACACCATTATCTGCGTGGGCTTTTCCCGCAATCACAACGCCGCCAAGGTCGCGCCCCACGTCAGGCGCCACGCGCGACAGCGCTGGTGTAGATGCCGCCACATCAAGCGATGCCTGCGCCCATGTTTCCAATGCCGGGCCGCGCACGCGCACATCGAGATAGGGCGAAGCGACAGAAACATGCGCGCTGTCTTGCGTGGCGACGCCAGAAACGCGGACAAAAGCACCGATGCGTTGCGCCAGATCGCGGGTAGCGCGGTGCGCCGACAAATCACCTTCAGCGTCGATGCGGCCAACGCCGTCCTGAAGCGACAACGCGCCGGACGCGATCGCAACATCCGATACCTGCGCGCGAAACGCACCGCGCAACGCCGCCCAATCGCCCTCGCCATCCAGATCGATGCGCAACGGTTCGGCCACACCCAGCTTTGCCATCAGCGGACCATCCGCCGCCGCCGTCAATCGCCCCACCAATCGATTTGGCGCGTTGCGGCCGTAATCCAGCGCGAGGCGATCGGCGCCAACATCCAGATGCAGCGCCGCCGTGCGCACCGCTCCATCCGTGACGGTCAGCGCGGCGTGCACCGAAGCGTCCAGCGCGTGAGGCCCTTGTGCCCATGAAACCCGATCGATCTGCAACACCGCAAGATCGACATCGATGGCCGCATCGGCGCTGTCCGTTTGCGGGGCCAAGTGCGGGGCGCGCACAATCTCCAGCACCCGCGCCGATGCCAAGCGCACTGCAACTTTGCCGCCGAACAGATCCAGGGGCGACCAGGATAGTGCAACATCGCGCGCCGTAGCATAGACGCCGTCGCGATCGCGCAACCGCACGCTGCTGGCGCGCAGATCACCAAGATGGGCGCCGCTGACGCCGTCAATCTCGATCGCGCCGAGACGCCACACGCTGCGCCCATCGCCAAGCCAGTCAACAAGGAACGGGGCGCCGGGCCCCACCGCCACAGCGCCCGCAATCCCAAGCGCAGCCATTCCGCCAGCCGCAATCAACCAGGGCCGCGCCATGTTAAAACGCCTGTCCGATACTGACATAAACCGAAACCTGCGCATCGCCGCCGCGCCGATCCAGGGGTGTTGCGATATCGATGCGCAACGGCCCAAACCCCAAATCATAGCGCAAGCCAACGCCTGCGCCCCACCGCAGATCACCGGCCTCATCCAGCGCGTTGAACGCCGCACCGCCATCGACAAAAACGGCGGCGCCAAGGCGATCATCCAACCGTCCGCGCAATTCCACGCCGGTTTCAATCAAACCGCGCCCGCCCGGTATGGCTGCTGCATTCGCCTGCGGGAAAATCGAATTGAACGCATAGCCGCGCACCGAACCGCCGCCGCCGGCATAAAAGCGTCGATCCGGCGGAATTGCAGCCTGATCGCCAAAGACAGGCTCGAGCCAGCCTGCTTTTGCGCGCGCCGCCAGTGTCAAGCGGCGATCATCGCCAAAACTCTGATAGCCGCGCGCTTCGGCAATGGCGCGCACAAAACCTGTTGTGGCGTCGCCGGTGGAAATCGACGGCTCTAAGCGCGCCTGCAAGATCGCGCCGTGTCGCGCATCGAGCGGATCGTCGGTATCGTCGCGACGTCCATCCAGATAGCCGCTCACGACCAGCGCGCGTTCCACGCCTTGAGAACGCGTGAACACATCAGCCGATAGCACGGCGCCAATGCCAAACCCCAATTCGCGCCGCGCTTGCGCCTCCTGCGAAGCCGACACTTTCATGCCAACGCGTTCAAACGGGCCGGAAATATCGCGTTCCGCGGCAACGCCGAGACGCCATGCGCGATCCCGGCCGCCGCCAAACGGCTGCACCCACAGCGCTTCGGTGCGTTGTTGCTGCTCGCTCAACGACGCAGACAGCGTGAGAGAGTCTGCACGCTGCGAAAAATTGCGCAGCGTATGCGCAATATCGATGCCCACGCCTTCGCTGGTCGACCACCCCGCCCCCACATCCCACACGCGCGGCGCAGCCGGCGTCACAGTCAACACGATGTCGCGGGTCTGTCCGTCGACGCCCGGCGGCGCCAAATCAGCCTGAACATTGCTGAAGGCGCCTGTGGCCAGCAATGTGCGGCGCAGTGCATTCACCGGCGCCGGGCGATACTGCGCACCCGGAGAAATATCAGACACCCTTGACACAATGTCTGGTTGCAAGACGGTGTCCGGCGTCGCGTGCACCACCCCAAATCGCGCAGCCGCCCCAGGCGTGAATTGAAACGTGACGCGCATCGTCTGATCCGCGTGATCCACCACCACATCGCGCGCGCCGATTGCGGCATCGGGATAGCCGCTGTCATGCAGGGCGGCGAGGCCGGCGCGCTCGGCCGCCAACACGAGCGCCGCCACAGCCGGCGCGCCCACCGGCAAAGCCGCCGCCTGCTCCAAGGCTGCGATCACGGCGGCGGGCGGGGCTTCGCCATCAATCTGCACAGCAAGCGGGGCAAAGCGAAACGGCGCGCCAGGCTTGATTTCAATGCGCGCCCGCAGCGGATTTTCATCGGCGCGCGCAGTAATGTCTGCACCGTAATAGCCGCGCGCGCGCAAGGCCTCGCGCGCAATATCTGCAGCTTCTGCACTGATGCGCTCGGCTTGAAACACGGTGGCGGGTTTTGGCCGATGCGGCAGTTCCGCTTCGATTTGCGCGCGCAGATCGCCGTCCAGGCCCGACAGGTCCGCACGCACCAAATCGGCAGCATGCGTCGTGGACGCCGACACGACAGCGGCCGCCGCAAGGCTTGCGGCGCGGGGAAACAGCAAAGCAGACATGGCGTACTTGGTGAGCTTACCGCGGTCGCGCTGTCGCCACCGGAATTGCACCGGGCGCGCAACGATTGGCATCCCGGCGCGATCGAGCGCTGATCCTGCCGAGATTTCAGCCGGCGACGCCAACCCCGATCGGGCAGCTGACGCCGGTCCCGCCAAGGCCGCAATAGCCGTTGGGAACCTTGTGCAGATATTGCTGGTGATAGGCCTCGGCGTAATAGAATGGACCCGCCGGTGCGATTTCGGTGGTCACCGCACCAAAGCCAGCCTGGCGCAGGGCGGCGCCATAGGTTTGCGCTGCGGCGTCGGCGGCTTCGGCTTGCGCTGCCGTGGTGGTGTAGATCGCGGATCGATACTGCGTGCCGACATCATTGCCTTGGCGCATGCCCTGCGTTGGATTGTGGCTTTCAAAGAACACTTTGAGCAGCTGCTCATAGCTGACGATTGCAGGATCGAAGATCACCCGCACCACTTCAGTATGCCCGGTGCTGCCGGAGCATACTTCTTCGTAAGTTGGGTTTTGGGTGAAGCCTCCAGCATACCCAACCGCCGTCGTCCACACGCCCGGCGTCTGCCAAAATTTGCGTTCCGCCCCCCAGAAACATCCAAGCGCGAACACTGCCTCCTCCAGGCCGTCCGGATAAGGCGGTTTGAGCGGGCGCCCCGAAATTGCGTGCGTCGCGGCGGTGGGGATCTCGGCCAAGCGGCCCGGCAGGGCTTCGGACGCGGTAGGCAGGTGGGACTTCAGCGAACGGGTAAACATGGACGCCTCGATGGGATTGCGCCGGTTTGGCGCTGCCATAGGTAGGATGCGATGGGCGCGGAAAAAGCCCGTGGGGGGCCATGCGCCGCGCGGTTTCGCGATCGACAGGCGGCCGAGGGGCTGAAGGCGCACCAGCCAAACCGCGTGCGCGGTTTGGCAAACCTGTT
>JBIKVO010000179.1:0-6468 GCA_044356795.1 Caulobacterales bacterium | reverse complement strand
TTCGAACCGGTCGCAAAGATCATCGGTTACGTGATGCAGCTGTCCGATCGCCGCCGGACGCGCCGGCGATGAGGGTGACACTGTGGAACCCCGATCGCGCCCCCAGGCGTGAGAGGCGTTCGAAACATCGCTTGACCTCTCAGGCCGCCTGCCTGACGCACTCCACAACCGTGGAAAGGCCTTTTTGGCGTTTATCCCGCGAATCAGGCACCCTTGGCGATGCTAGCTGTGGACGCCGGTTATGACTGATTTTGCGGATTCACCGCTGAAGAGGCCGCCATCTGGCGATCTCCAGCGGCTTTTGTTTTGGGGTGCATTGTCAGTTGCGGCTGTTGGCGCCGGCATCGCGATCGCGGCTGGAGAGGCCGCTGGCCGGGCGGGTGCGATTTTGCTGATCGCGATTGCCGCAGCGGCGCTGGTGTTTTTTGTGTGGATGTCGCGGGGGGCTGGGCGGCTGGTCGGACTGTTTCCCACCCGCGGCGCGACAGAAGCTGCCGCCGCGCAGTTGGAGCGTACGGAGTTTGCGTGGCTGGAGGCGTTGGATGAGCCCGCGATGGTTGCCGATCGCACGGGCGCTCCGCTTGCCGCCAACAGCGCTTATGGTCGCTTCGCTGCCCTAGCCGGTGCACTTGGCGAAAGCGATCGTCCGCCGCATGTGGATCGCTTGTTTGGCGCCGATCCGCTTATCAGTCCGGCGCTGTTTCGGCTCGCAAGGGCCGCGGCGAATCGCCAAGTGCGGCGCGAGAATCTGCCGCCCACGCAATGCGGTTCGCAGGACGATCTTCGCCTGGAGGTGATTGTGTCGCCGCTTGCTGGAAAGCGCGCATTGTGGCGTTTGTGTCGGCAAACCAGCGACACTGTCGTACCTGATGAGTCGTTGCCCGCATTGTTCATCAATGAAGCGCCGATGGGGTTTGTCGCGCTCGATCGCGATGGCGTAATCGTGTTCGCCAACCGCGCGTTGCGCGCTGTCGTCGGCGGCGCGGACGGCTGGCCTGCCGGCGCATCATTCGCAGATCTTATCGCCGACGACGCGGGAGTGCGCGCCGTATTGAAAGACCGTGCGTCCAGTGACGGCGTGTTGATCCGCGTGCGCACTGCCGCGGGCGGTGAGCAGTCGGCGATCGCGCATGCGGCGCGCATCGCAGATGAAGCGGGCGATTTGTGGCGTGTATATTTTGATTTTGATGCCGTCGAAAAGTCGACGCTTGGTGCGCGTGCGGCCTCGTCTGTTTGTCAGTCTGGTGCGGCGTTGGCAGCGGGTGATGGTTTCTTTGCGCGGGCTCCATTTGGCGCGGCGTTGCTGGATTCCGCCGCGCCGGAGGAGGCGATCATTCTCGACGCTAACGGCGCTCTGATGGAGCTTTCGGCCGGCCGCGCAATGCCTGGCGCGCGGTTTGCGGAATTGTTCGAGGTGGCGGATGGCCCCGTCGCGTTGGCGCAACGCCTAAAACAAGCCTTGCGGGGGCCGGTGGAAATCACGCTGGCGGGCGACGGTGCTGTCACGGCGCATCTGCATTTGGCGGAGACGGGTGACGGACAAAGCTTTGCTTATGTCGTGAATGTCAGTGAACAGCGCGAATTGCAGCAACGGCTGGCACAGGCGGAGAAGATGCGCGAAATCGGCTTGCTGGCGGGCGGCGTCGCGCATGACTTCAATAATCTGCTTACTGTCGTGATGATGAATTGCGATTACCTGTTGCGTCGGCATCCGGTCGGCGATCCTGATTTCCAGGATTTGTCGGAGATCAATCTGCACGCGCTGCGGGCGAAGGAATTGTCTGAAATGCTGCGCGCCTATGCACGCCAGCAGACATTCAAGCGGGAATTGATCGAGCCGACGGCGTTCTTCGCTGGCGTACAAGAGCTTGTGCGCCGGCTCGTCGGCGAGACCGTGTCGTTCGAACTGCGGCACGGACGCGATTTGCCATTTGTGAAGGTGGATAAATCGCAATTGGAACGGGTTATCGTCAATCTGGCGTCCAATGCCCGCGACGCGATGACCGGCAAAGACAGCGCTATTCCGCGCGACGGCCGATTGACGATCCGCACATCCCGCACAACCGGCGCCGAAGCGCGGGCTTTGGGGCATACCCCGATTGAGGATGGCGATTACCTTCTGATCGAAGTGATCGACACCGGGTGTGGGATTAAGGCCGAAGATCAGGCGCGGATTTTCCGCCCATTCCATTCCACGAAAGAGGCGGGGCGTGGCACGGGCCTCGGATTGGCGACCAGTTATGGCATCGTGAAGCAACACGAAGGCTATATTTTCTTCGACAGTCGCGTGGGCGTCGGTACGACATTCCGGGTGTATCTGCGCGCCCATGCGCCGAGCGTCGATGAAGTGGCCGAGCGCGCGCGTCTTGAGGAAGAGAGCAAGGTTCGGCGCCTGCATGATGTTGCTGGTCGCGGACGCATTTTGCTGGTAGAAGATGAAATGGGCGTGCGCAAATCGATCGCGCGTAATCTCGCCGAGTGCGGGTATGAAGTCGATCAGGCCGAAGATGGTGAAGATGGCCTCGATAAACTGCGAGTTGCTGCGCCGCGTTATGATCTGATTATCTCCGATGTCTCGATGCCAATCATGAAGGGGCCTGAGATGCTGGAAGCGGCAGGCGCGGAATTGATCGGCGATACGCCGGTTTTGTTCCTGTCCGGCTTTGCGCCTGAAGAATTTGCGCAAGTGCTGGAGAAGTATCCCGTCAGCTACATGGCCAAGCCTGTCGGCTTTGCTGATCTCGCAAAACGCGTGAAGGAGCTCATTTTACCATGACGGCTGCCATCCGGATTTTGCTTGTCGAAGACGATGCCGCCGTCCGCGACGGCTTTCGCGCCGCCTTGGAAGGTGCGGGATTTAGCGTCGAAGCGGTGGAGGACGGGGCGGATGGCCTGGCCCGGTTGTCCGAGACGCCAGGCGCGTTCCGCGCCGTGATCACCGATGTGAACCTGCCGAGCCTCTCAGGGCCGGACATGATCGCAAAAGCGGGCGCAAGCCTTGGGCGCGCGGCGGTGATCTATCTGTCGGGCTTTGCCGCAGACGGCGCTTGGCCGGGTGGGCAGGTTTTGTCCAAGCCGATAGGCAAGGACGATTTGGTACGGGTTGTCCGCGAGGCAACGCGTTAACTTTGGCGGCAATGGGTCATCGGCGATGACAGATGTTCTCGTTGCGTTCTGGAACAAATGTGGTACGTATAACGTGAGTAACGGGCGGGGCTGTTCCGCTTCGGGGACTCGGACCATATGGAGGCTTGACGCCGATGACGGCCCTGAAACTCGTGGAGCCCATGGAAACCGATAAGCAAAAAGCGCTCGCCGCTGCATTGACGCAGATCGAGCGGGCATTCGGCAAGGGCTCAGTGATGCGCCTTGGCGAACGAAACGCTGCCGTCGAGATTGAGGCCATTTCGACCGGGTCGCTCGGCTTGGATATTGCCTTAGGGATCGGCGGCCTGCCGCGCGGGCGGATCGTGGAAATCTATGGCCCGGAAAGTTCGGGGAAAACGACGCTGGCGTTGCACTGTATTGCAGAAGCGCAGAAAAATGGTGGCGTATGCGCCTTCGTGGACGCCGAACATGCGCTGGATCCGGTTTATGCGCAAAAGCTGGGGGTCGATCTTGATGATCTGCTGATCTCTCAGCCCGACACCGGCGAGCAGGCCTTGGAAATCACCGATACGCTGGTGCGTTCTGGAGCGGTGGATGTACTCGTGGTGGACTCGGTCGCGGCTTTGACGCCACGGGCTGAAATCGAAGGGGAAATGGGCGACAGTTTGCCAGGCCTTCAAGCACGCTTGATGAGCCAAGCGTTGCGTAAGTTGACGGCGTCGATCTCCCGCTCGAAGACACTGGTGATTTTTATCAACCAGATCCGCCAGAAAATCGGTGTGATGTACGGCAATCCGGAGACTACGACGGGCGGCAATGCCTTAAAGTTTTACGCCTCGGTGCGGTTGGATATTCGCCGTACTGGTCAGATCAAGGAGCGCGAGGAGATCATCGGCTCTGAGACGCGGGTGAAAGTGGTCAAAAACAAGGTCGCTCCGCCGTTCAAGCAGGTGCAATTCGACATCATCTACGGCGAAGGTATTTCCAAAACCGGCGAGTTGATCGAGCTTGGCGTCAAGGCTGGCGTCGTCGATAAATCGGGCGCCTGGTACTCGCATGGTGGTCAAAAGATCGGCCAGGGCAAAGAGCAGGCGCGGCGGTTCCTGAAGGAGCACAAAGACATTGCCCGCACCATAGAGGATGCGGTGCGCGCCAAAGCGGGGCTGATCGCTGAAGAGATGATCACAGCGCCCGAAGCCGGTGAAGGCGGCGACGAGTAGGTCGCGGGCGCTGTACTTCGATTGTGATTGAGATGGTGCGCCGGTCTGGCCCAATGGGCCGGCGCGCTGGGGGCGCTGGACGTCGTCACGGGAACCTGTCGCAAGCCTGGGCGCGCCCCTGCCCGGTCTGAGTCGGCTTGGTCGGGTACTGGGTTTGGCGCCCCCAACTTAGCGCGCGTGCAGGCCGAATGGCTACTGCTCCCCCTGGAAAGCGCGCAGGCTTGTGAAATCAAGGCCGCGCATTTGCGCCAATCCGGGCTGCCGAGGGGGATTGGGACGCTGACAGCCGATGGGACAGAGCGGGCGGTTTGGTTGAACACGGGTGTGACGCATGGGAAGCCTGCGGCCGCTCTTGGCGTTCGGCGTTGTGGCGCCTATAGCCTATGGCGTCGTGCAGCGGTCAGTGCGGTGCGCGTGCGACGCGTGGCCGCCATTCTGACTGAGTTGTGAGCGACAGGTCCGAGCCCAGGGATGGGCGCCGTCTTGAAGGTCTGAGCCGTCCATGCCGAGCGTCAATGCAATTCGATCGCAGTTTTTGGAGTTCTATCGCGGACGCGGGCATGCGACGCTGGCCTCCTCGCCTTTGGTCCCGCAGTCTGACCCGACCCTGCTGTTCACCAATGCCGGCATGGTGCCGTTCAAGAACTACTTTACAGGCGCGGAAACCCCGCCTTACCCGCGCGCGGCCACCAGCCAGAAATGCGTGCGCGCCGGCGGCAAGCACAATGATCTCGACAATGTCGGCTATACTGCGCGCCACCACACGTTTTTTGAAATGCTCGGAAACTTTTCGTTCGGGGATTATTTCAAGGATGTGGCGATCGAAAGCGCTTGGTCGCTGATCACCAAAGAGTTTGGGCTGAAAAAAGATAAACTTCTGGTCACCGTCTATCATGACGATGAAGAAGCGGCAGACCTTTGGAAAAAGATCGCGGGCTTCACGGATGAGAAAATCATTCGGATCGCAACCAGCGACAATTTCTGGTCGATGGGCGATACTGGTCCATGCGGGCCATGTTCGGAAATATTCTTTGATCACGGGCCGAAGATTGCAGGGGGTCCGCCGGGTTCGGATGATCAGGACGGCGACCGGTATATTGAAATCTGGAACCTCGTCTTTATGCAGTTTGAGCAGTTCGAAGGCGGTCGGCGTGAGCGCCTGCCAAAGCCGTCGATCGATACCGGAATGGGGCTGGAGCGCATCGCGGCGGTGCTTCAGGGCGTGCATTCCAACTATGAGATTGATCTGTTCCAGGCGCTGATCAATGCCAGCGTTGCGCTGACAGGCATGCCCGCGGACGGTGAACACGCTGCAAGCCATCGCGTGATTGCTGATCATTTGCGGGCGTCGTCGTTCCTGATCGCCGATGGCGTGACCCCGTCGAATGAAGGTCGAGGTTATGTGTTGCGGCGGATCATGCGCCGCGCGATGCGCCACGCCCATATCCTGGGCGCTGCCGATCCCCTGATGCATCGTCTAGCCCCGACTTTGATCGCGGAAATGGGAGAAGCCTATCCGGAGCTGGCGCGCGCGCGGCCGGTGATTGTCGATCAGCTGCACCAGGAAGAAGAGCGGTTCCGCCGCACGCTTGGTAGGGGGTTGCAGGTGCTGGATGAGGCGACGGCGTCGCTGAAGGCCGGCGGCGTCTTGGCCGGCGAAACGGCTTTTAAGCTCTACGACACCTTTGGTTTCCCGCTTGATCTGACGCAGGACATTCTGCGCGGCCGCGGCATGACGGTGGATTTGCCTGCGTTTGATGCTGCGATGGAACGCCAGCGCGAGAAGGGGCGCGAAAGCTGGGCCGGCTCTGGCGAGCAGGCTGGAGAGGAGGTGTGGCTGGCGTTGAAGGGGCAACTCGGCGCGACCGATTTTCTGGGCTATGACCACGAAAGCGGCGCCGCCGCCTTGGCTGCAATCGTGGCGGCGGGCGGCGCCGAAACCCGGCTCACCGCGCCGGCGGCGGCGGAACTGCTGTTTGATCGCACGCCATTTTACGCCGAAAGCGGGGGCCAAGCCGGGGATCACGGCGTCATCCGCTTCGCCAACGGTGCGGAATTCGTCGTCGAAGACACTCAAAAGCGCGCTGGCGGCTTGCACGGCCATGTCGGACGGCTGGTGAAGGGCGCGATTGAACTTGGC
>JBIKVO010000178.1:0-6487 GCA_044356795.1 Caulobacterales bacterium | reverse complement strand
AAATCCGCGCCGCGAATGAACCACGCAAACACGCTTTGCGCGCGCGTCATGGCTTCCACGACGAGGCTGGCGTCGCGCGTGACGAGCGGCAGGCATTCGGTCCAACCGGTCGCGATGTCCGTCATGGTCAGCAACGAGATCCTTGCCTGTGTAAAGCCGCCCGACAGCGCCGCCGATGGGTCGCGTGTGATCCGTGCGACAGCCGATCTGGTGCGGGCGCCTCCGGCGGGTGCGCGTCGCGCGGGAGCGCTCAGCCATTCTCCGGCGCCGCAGACGCTAACAGCTGCACCAAACGCTCTGCCGCGGCCGTGAATGGGGCTGTCTTGCCGTCTATGCGGGCCAAAATCAGCCCGCCCTCCAGTGTTGCAATGATAAGATCAGCGGTGGCGCGCGCTTGCTTTCGATCGCCATCGATGGCGTCGGCCAAGGCTTTGCGCCAAGCCGCGTAAGCGCGCGTAACGGCAGCATGTACCGCCGGTTCGCGCGCGGCGCATTCCATTGCCAGCACGCTCAACAAAGACCCCTGCGCGCCGTTTGAACGCCTCATCCACGACGCCATGCCCTGCGCCAACAGCTGCACAGCATCTGATGCTGCGACGCCGCGTTCGCGCGCACGCTGCATCCATGACGCCACATCCCATTCAATCGCTGCGATCGCGGCCATCGCAAGGTCTGCCTTGCCGCCCGGAAAATAATGATACAGAGAGCCTTTGGGCGCCTGCGCATCGACCAGAATATCGTTCACGCTGGTGGCGAAATATCCCTGCGTTTGAAACAAAGCTATGGCGGCCTGCACCAGCCGATCCCGCGTTGGGGGGAGATCGTGCTTCATGAGAGGATCGAGAACGTCGCCGATAAACGCGAAACGCGTTTTTCCTGGTCGTCGCTGTCATTGCTGACAACGAACGCTTCAGCGGAGGCAAATCCCAACGACTTACCGGTCCGCTCTGCGCGGCCGACAGCGAACAGCCGCGTTCCGATGGCAGGGGAAAGATGTTGGGATGTAAAGTCCAGCGTGATCACCGGCCGCGGCGGCGTCAAAGTTGTAATCAAGGCAAGGCCAGCGACAACATCAGCAACCGTGGCAATCACCCCGCTCACAACCGCGCCCGTGTAGGTTGTTATGGCTGGGGTGATCGGCATCGACAGCCGGACAATACCAGCTTCCAGTGTTTCAAGCCGTACATCCCAACCAACCAGCGGGCTTTGTGCAGCCATCGCGACAGCAACAAATTGGCGGGTGTCCTCGGAAATCATCGCAAATGGCCTTGCATGCTAAACAGCCTTGAATGTTGCGCTGGCGCGCGCGATCACGCAGCCATCAGCAGAGATCAGCGCGTCGACAAATCCAATGCTGGCCCCCGCTTTTATCACTCGCGGGTTGATTTCAAGCCACTGCCCGTGTTGGCCAATGCCTGCATAATCGGTTGTGAGCGACAGAGTTACTGCGCTGCGCCGATCGCTGAGCGTTGAAACGTAAGTCAGCCCCATTGCATTATCCGCAAGCGCTGCAATCACACCGCCATGCAGGAAACCGCGCCCATTGCAGTGGGCCTCGGCAATTCTCAGGCCGAGGGCAAAACTGTCCGCCGCAGCGCGCGCGAAAATCGGCTCCCACGGCGCTGTAACAGGGCTTTTTCGTGTGTGCGGCGAAAAACCATGAGGCGGCATCGGCGGGACCTTGAACAGACCATTCAGTCTAGACTGAATGGTCTAGACGAGGCGACGTGCTTGAGCAAGCACCTTCAGCACCGGCGCACCCGAGCCGAAAAGCGCCACGAGAATGCAGCGCTTCCTTGCTGGCGGCGGTGCGGACTTCACCGAAAGTGAACGAAGGATAAAGGTAGAGCGCTGCGCGCCGGCTCACACGGGCGCGCAGGCCCGCTCCATCCAGGCGCACACCGTAGCGTTCACCTGGGGGCCAATCTCGGCCAGCACCCGCGCATGATACGCGTTCAGCCAAGCGCGTTCGTCAGCGGTCAGCAGCTTTTTCTCGATCAGGGCGCGATCAATCGGGGCCAGCGTCAGCGTTTCAAAGCCGAGCATCTCGCGCTCACCGCCCGGGATGGGCGCCGGCGCGGTGACGACCTGCAAATTCTCAATCCGGATGCCATAGGCGTCGGTTTTGTAGAAGCCCGGCTCGTTTGATACGATCATCCCCGGCTTCAGCGCGACGGTATTTGGCGCTTTCGAAATTCGATGCGGCCCCTCATGCACCCCCAGAAACGACCCAACCCCGTGGCCGGTGCCATGATCGTAATCAAAACCGCCGTCCCATAGCGCCATGCGCGCCAAAACATCCAGGGCAGAACCCGTTGTGCCGGCTGGAAACCGCACCCGCGAAAGCGCGATATGGCCCTTCAGCACGCGGGTGAAGCGATCCTTCATCTCCGGCGTTGGCCGCCCGATCGCCACCGTCCGCGTGACATCGGTGGTGCCGTCCTTGTACTGGCCGCCGCTGTCGATCAAGAACAATGACCCGCGCTTGAGTTTGCGATTTGTTTTGGTCGAAACGCGATAATGCACGATCGCGCCATTGGGCCCGGCGCCGGAGATCGATTCAAAAGAGATATCGGTCAAGCCGGCGACGGCCCGCCGGAAACCCTCCAGCGTTTTAACTGCGGTGATCTCATCCACCTGTCCCGACTGTGCCTCGGTGGCCAGCCAGTGCAGGAAGGCCGTCAAGGCCGCACCGTCGCGGGCATGGGCGCGCCGCGCGCCTTCGACCTCGACGGGGTTTTTGCACGCCCGCGGCAGGGTGACAGGATCTTGGGCCCGCACAATTTCGACGCCAGCGGCGGTCAGGGTGTCGAAGTACCAGGCGGAAGCGAGTGCGGGATCGAGGCTAACGACACGGCCCTTCAGGGCCCGCAGGCGGCTGTCCAACTCTTCCGGAGCGCGGACAATGACCTGATTGCCTAGGAATTGTTTGAGCTCGGAATCGACTTTTTCCGGCGCCAGGAACAGCTCTGCGTGACCATCGGACTGCAGGATGGCGACCCCCAAGGGCAATGGTGTGGCCTTCACATCGCCGCCGCGGATATTGAAAAGCCAAGCCAAAGACGCTGGGGACGTCAACACGGTGGCGCTGGCGCCGCTTTCGGCCACTGCCTCACCGATCCGCTTGCGTTTGGCGGTGGCAGATTCACCGGAAAAACTCTCCGGGTGTGGGTAGACCTTGGCCATCGGGATCGGCGGCCGGCCAACCCAGGCGCAGTCGATCGGATTATCCATGAGAGGAATCAGCGCAATGTTTTTGGCGCTCGCCGCCTCTTTGAGACGAGCCAGCGCGTCCGGGCTATGCAAGCGCGGATCATAGCCAATGCGGGCATTCTGCGGGACATGCTCGCGCAGATAGCCGGCAATCCCAGGCTCGGGAAACTCGTGCGTTGACCTGCAAAGTGTAGCGACCATCGACAAACACCGCGGCGGCGTCCTTCAGCACGATGGCCGCCCCCGCTGAACCTGTGAAGCCGGTCAGCCATTGCAGACGATCCAGCGCTTCCGGGACATATTCGTTCTGGTACTCGTCCTCGTGCGGTACGATGAAGCCGTCGAGGCCAAGCTGGACCAGTTCTCTACGCAGGCGCGGCAGGTTCTTGCGGCCAAGCTCTGGGCCGCCGGTGGGTTCGAACGTCTGATACATGGCCGATAGGTGCGCTGCGGGGCGGTTTCCGTCAAGCGCGGCCCGGAAGGCTCCAGCAGTCTGTTACGCAAGTCCCAGCGGTCGCGACCGCGTCACCGATCCGGCCCATCCTCCCGCTTGACGTGCCGGTTCATCTGGGCCCCATAGTTCAGGCCCTTCGGCAGGGTCATGACCGCCACTCCCATGGCCAGGGCCCCGGTCGTGAAGCTCAACGCAAACAACAAGATGAACACCGCCAGCCCCGCCTCCCGCGTGGCAAACAGCACGCTGCGCAAGTGGGCGACGTCAAACACCAGCAAAAGGACGCCGATCGCCAACCCAACGGCCAAGCCAATCGCGAGGTTCACGCCCAGCAGGCGGAAAAGCTTCTTGTCGTTCGGGCCCTGGTCCCACAGCGTAGCCATGGCGCAAGGCTATCAAATCGCGCTGGTTTGGCCAAGGCGACGATTGGGGGCGATTCTTGGAGTTCCGGCTGCGCCCCCGCAGCCCAGCCAAAATGCTTTGCTTGCGCCCCGCACCCCCTTCCCCTAAACACGCGCGATTTTGTTTCCGGCCCTGGCGCGCATCACTGCGCACCGCCCTTTGGGGGACTGCATGCCCAAACGCACCGACATCGACACGATCCTGATTATCGGCGCCGGCCCGATCATCATCGGCCAGGCGTGCGAGTTTGACTATTCCGGCGTACAGGCCTGCAAGGCGCTCAAAGCCGAGGGCTATCGCGTGGTCCTGGTGAATTCCAACCCAGCCACGATCATGACCGATCCGGGCCTCGCCGACGCCACCTATATCGAGCCGATCACCCCGGAAATCGTCGAAAAAATCATCGCCAAAGAGCGCCCCCTATCGACCGGAAAATTCGCCTTGCTGCCGACCATGGGCGGGCAAACAGCACTGAATACCGCATTGGAATTGAACAAACGCGGCGTCCTGAAAAAGCACAAGGTGGAGATGATTGGCGCCAAAGCCGATGTGATCGTCAAGGCCGAACATCGCATGAAATTCCGCGATGCGATGGACAAGATTGGCCTGGAGAGCCCGCGTTCACGCCTGGCCAACACCATGGAAGAGGCGATGGCCGCACTTGATTTTGTGCAGTTGCCGTCGATCATCCGCCCGTCTTTGACGCTGGGCGGTTTGGGCGGGGGCGTTGCCTATAATGTTGAGGAATTCAGGGAAATCGTCGAGCGCGGCCTGACGATGAGCCCGATTTCAGAAATCCTGGTCGAAGAAAGCATCATCGGCTGGAAAGAATATGAGATGGAGGTTGTCCGCGACAAAAATGACAACTGCATCATCGTGTGCTCGATCGAGAATATCGATCCGATGGGCGTGCATACCGGCGACTCAATCACTGTGGCCCCGGCGCTGACGCTGACCGACCGCGAATATCAGCGCATGCGCAATGCCTCGATCGCGGTGCTGCGCGAAATCGGCGTCGAGACTGGCGGTTCGAATGTGCAATTCGCCATCAATCCAAAAACCGGACGGATGGTGGTGATTGAAATGAACCCGCGGGTGTCGCGCTCGTCGGCGCTGGCATCGAAAGCGACCGGATTCCCCATTGCCAAAGTGGCTGCGAAACTGGCCATCGGGTATACGCTGGATGAAATCGCCAACGACATCACCGGCGGCGCCACGCCTGCCAGCTTTGAGCCCACGATTGATTATGTCGTGACAAAAATCCCGCGCTTCGCGTTTGAACGGTATCCGGGCGCTGATCCCACACTGACCACTTCTATGAAAAGTGTCGGCGAAGCAATGGCGATCGGGCGCACCTTCAAAGAGAGCCTGCAAAAAGCGTTGCGATCCTTGGATATCGGACTGACGGGGCTGGACGAGGTGGACATCGGCGGCGCCGGCGATGAAGACGCCGGCCGTCAAGCAGTGCGCGCCGCGCTGGTGTCGCCGCGCGATGGGCGCCTGCTGGTGGCGGCAGAAGCCCTGCGCCGCGGCTTGAGCGTGGAGGAGATTTGCGCGGCCACCCATTATGATCCCTGGTTCATCCGCGAAATCGCCGAAATCATCGATGCCGAAACCAAAGTGCGCGCCGATGGCCTGCCTAAAAAAGCCGAAGATTTGCGCGCCTTGAAAGCGATGGGCTTTTCAGATGCGCGCCTTGGCGCGCTGATTGGCAAAAAGGAAACCGATGTGCGCAAGGCGCGCCGCAAGCTGGGCGTGCGGCCGCAATTCAAGCGCATCGATTCCTGCGCGGCCGAATTCCTGGCGACGACGCCTTACATGTATTCCACCTATGAAACCGGCGCTTTTGGCGCAGAGCCCGATTGCGAAAGCGGGCCCACAGACCGCGAAAAAGTGATCATTCTGGGCGGTGGGCCAAATCGCATCGGCCAAGGCATCGAATTTGATTATTGCTGCTGCCACGCCGCGTTTGCATGCGCCGAAATCGGGCTTGAATCGATCATGATCAATTGCAATCCAGAGACCGTCTCGACCGATTATGACACCTCAGACAGGCTCTATTTTGAACCACTGACCACCGAAGACGTGCTCGAAATTCTTGAAACCGAGCGCACCGGCGGGCCCGTGCGCGGCCTGATTGTGCAGTTCGGCGGACAAACGCCCCTGAAACTGGCCAACCCACTGTTTGACGAAGGCGCGCCCATCCTCGGCACAAGCGCCGATTCCATCGACCTCGCCGAGGACCGCGAGCGCTTCCAGGCGCTGTTGCACAAAATCGGACTCCAGCAACCAGAAAACGCCACCGCGCGTTCCGAAAAAGAGGCGATTGAGGCGGCTCGTCGCATTGGCCTGCCAGTGGTGTTGCGGCCGTCTTATGTGATCGGCGGACGGGCGATGGAAATCGTGTACGACGATGAG
>JBIKVO010000177.1:0-6524 GCA_044356795.1 Caulobacterales bacterium | reverse complement strand
CTCCCCCAGCCAGATCCCCGCACCGCCCGCCGAGGGCGCGCCCGCCCCGCCGGTGCGCGCATTGCCGGAGGCCTTGGCGTGGTTGGCCACGCGCCGCTCGTCCAAGCCGTTCCACCTGGCAGAAAACGGGCCCGACCGCGCGCAGCTCGAAGCGCTGCTGAAAATCGCCGCGCGCTGCCCCGATCACGGCAAGCTGACCCCGTGGCGGTTTATCGTCTATGCCGGCGACGCGCGCCATGCGGTCGGCGAAAAACTGGCTGCGGCAGCGCGCGCGATCGACAATCCGAGCCCGGAAACTGTGGCGGCGGCGCGCGGCATGCTGGCGCGGGCGGCGTGTGTGGTGGCCGTGGTGTCGACCGCCAAGCCGCATCCGAAAATCCCAGATTGGGAACAGGTTTTGAGCGCGGGCGCGGTGTGCCTGAACCTGATCCATGCGGCCGAAGCGATGGGCTTTGGCGCGGTGTGGCTGACGGGTTGGGCGGCCTATGACACGGGCGGCAAGGCAGCCCTGGGCGTGGCGCCGGACGAACGGGTGGCAGGCCTAATTTATCTCGGCGCGCAGAGCCAAACCGCCGAAGAGCGCGCCCGTCCCGAGATGGCTGCCCTCACGACCTGGGCGTGAGGCTTTCCAAGCCATCAATTTCCATCGTGCCAGCGCTGACCTTCACCGCCTCGCCGCCGATACGGCAGCCAGACAGCACACCGTGCGCGATGGTCACATCCACCGCGATCACGCTGGGCCGGCCCATTTCCACGCCCTGCGCGATTGGCAGCTGGTGGGCGCCGTCAGCCAGGCCCTCAAAGCGCGCCACGACCCCCGCCATAGCCGCCGCCGCAGAGCCCGTGGCGGGATCCTCCACAACCCCCGCCGCCGGCGCAAACATCCGCACCTGGAATGCCTGCGGATCATCCCCGCCGAGGCGCGTATAGGCGACAATTCCCACCGCGCCCTCCAACACATCATCGAGCACCAAGGTGGGCCGCGCCTGGCGGAGCGCCGCCAAATCCCGCAGCGGCGCGAATACAAAGGGCGCACCGGCCGAAAAACGGCTCGGGCGGTGATGGTCAAAACCGATCTGACGCGGATCAAGATCAAGCGCCCGCGCGATCAAATCATCGCCGGCGGCCGCCCCGATCTCCTCCGCAAGACGCGGCGCGTCAAACTCGGCGAAAGCTGCGCGGCCGGTTTTCAGCTGCACCGCACAGCGCACCGGCCCGACAATTTCTTCCAGCACGATCACCGCGTCCAAATCCGCGCCATCGCCGAAGCGGCTGCGCGCGAGATGGATGGCGCCGCCGACGGTTGGATGGCCGGCAAACGGCATCTCATGGACCGGCGTGAAAATGCGAACCCGCGCAGTATGGGCGGGGTTTTCCGGCGGCAGCAGGAAGATCGTCTCCGACAGGTTGAACTCCCGCGCGATGACCTGCATCGCCGCCAGCGACAGCCCGTCGGCCCCCTCCACCACCGCCAGCGGATTGCCGGCAAAGCGTCGGCCGGTGAACACGTCATAGGTGGTGAACACGACTGAGGCCATCTTGCAGCTCCCGCGCGGCGATCCCGTCGCCTGCCCGGAGATGGCGAGAAACCACAGCGCCGGTCAAGCGGACAGACCGCCGCTTGACACCACAGGCCCGCGCCCATCACCTGCGGCCCATTCTGTTCGGAGAGCCGCAATGAGCGAGTGGACATTCCCCAAAGGCGCCCTGATGGCCGGCAAACGTGGCCTGGTGATGGGCGTCGCCAACGACAAGTCGATCGCCTGGGGCATCGCCCAGCAGCTCGCCGCGCAGGGCGCTGAGCTGGCCTTCACCTACCAGGGCGAGGCGCTGGAAAAGCGGGTTCGGCCCTTGGCGGAAAGCGTCAACGCCCATCTCCTGCTGGAATGCGACGTGACCAACGACGCCCAACTCGATGGCGCCTTCCAGACGCTGCAAGCGAGGTGGGGCACGATTGATTTTCTAGTCCACGCCATCGCCTTCTCCGACAAGAACGAGCTGAAGGGCAGCTTTGTCGACAATACCACGCGGGAAAACTTCCTGCGCACGATGGACATTTCGGCATTCAGCTTTGTGGCGTGCGCAAAGCGGGCGGCGGCGATGATGGCGCCGGGCGGAGCGCTGGTGACGCTGACCTATCTTGGCGCCGAACGGGTGTTGCCAAGCTATAATGTGATGGGGGTGGCGAAGGCGGCGTTGGAGGCCTCGACGCGCTACATCGCGCGCGATCTGGGCCCCAAGGGCATCCGCGTCAATGCGATCTCGGCGGGCCCCATGAAAACGCTGGCCATGGCCGGCATTTCCGGCGGTCGCGGCTTGATCTCCACCGGCCGCGCATGGAGCCTGATGAAGGAAGACACCACGATGGAGGGGATCGCCGGTTGCGCGCTGTGGCTGCTGTCGGACCTTGGCCGCTCGACCACGGGCGAAGTGGTGCATGTTGACGCCGGTTTCCACGCGGTGGCGCTGCCAGAGACGAGCGAAAGCTGACCCGGCAAGCCCCGCAGTCGCGCCAAACACTGTGCGCTGCAACGCGATTTGACGCCGGGCAGAGAGCCCGTCTTGGCCCTGACCGGCGTGTGGGCGGCGAAGGGCCCTGACGGCCCGGCGCCCGATTCATGCGCGGCGGTCGCCCCGCGGCAGCGCCAGCATCACCGCGCCCGCCAGCGACAGCGCCACCGCCGCCCAGCAGGCAGCGCAATGCCCCAGAAAACTGGCGCCCTCAGGCGTCGCCCCCCCGACAAACACAGCGCCATATGCTCGCCCAGCCATCGCGTCGCCTGCGGGCTTTGCGTTTGCGCAGCCGCGTAAACCGCCAGCGCCAAGGCGCCAAGACCAGCCAGCTGCACGGGATGGGTGGACGCTGTCGGGGTTTGCGGTCTGGCGGCTGGCGTCACGGTTTCGTCTCCCACGCGCGTCTCCCATGGCCGCGCCCCTGCGGGCGCACGCGGCCATATCCGGCGAAGGGCGATCGCGACCGCCCTCCGTGTCCGACACATTGCTTCTTTGACGCCTGCGTCAGCTTTGCGCCGCACCGCGCCGATGCCCCCGCTGGCCCCTTTCGAGTCCCCACACGGAAACTAAGGCCTCTTCTCTAGGCTCGTTCACGACGGCTGAAAATGCGCCATACGTCGCGCGTCGGGCTGTCGCGCGTGACAACTTGGCGCGACTTCAATGTTATCAAGCACGCGATATGTCTGTTTGTGTGCGTGATTATTACTTTGTCCGGGTACATCCGCTTTTGGGCGCATCTGGACTTCTTTCGCGCCTGCGAAGATGGATGCCCATTGATGGGTCGGGAATGTTTGCCCGGCGCGCACGTCCAGACAGCTTTGTCTATGACGGCTTTGTCCAGAACGGCTTTGTCCAGAACGGCTTTGTCCACAAAGGCGAAGGGGAAATAGATGGCGACGACAACACAACATTCTGACGAGCCGTCCGCGCCGCTGCCGCTCGATTCGATCGGCGTCGGGCTCCTGCTGAGTGTAACCGCGGCGCTGGCGCTTTTTGCCGCCGCACACACCGCGGATCCGACCTTCCGGGTCCATATGTATATTTTCCTGGCCGGGCTTGTGGTCTGGCTGTTGGGACTGGTCGTAGGCGCGACCAACGCCAAGGCCGAGCAACTGGAAAAAACCCGCTATATGGACGCAATCGTCAAGGCGGGGGTTTTCGCCTCGATGTTCTGGGGCCTGGCGGGGCTTTTGGTCGGCGTGGTGATTGCGCTGCAACTCGCCTATCCTGAACTATTCTACTTCCCCGATTTTCCATTCACGAATTTCGGCCGTCTGCGCCCGCTGCATACCAGCGCGGTGATCTTCGCGTTCGGCGGCAATGTGCTGCTGGCAACGAGCTTTTATGTCGTGCAGCGCACCTCCAAGGCGCGCCTGTTCGGCGGCCAATGGGCGTGGTTTGTGTTTTGGGGCTATCAGCTTTTCATCGTGATGGCCGCGCTTGGTTATTTGATGGGGGTGACGGCGGGGCGCGAATACGCAGAGCCTGAATGGTATGTCGATCTGTGGCTGACGGTGGTGTGGGTGGTGTATCTGCTCATCTTCCTGGGCACGCTATGGAAGCGCCAGGAAAAGCACATCTATGTCGCGAACTGGTTTTACCTCGCGTTCATCGTCACGATTGCGATGCTGCACATCGTGAATAATCTGGCGCTGCCGGTGAGCCTGTTGGGCGCGAAAAGCTATTCTCTGCAGGCGGGCGTGTCGGACGCGATGACGCAGTGGTGGTACGGGCACAATGCGGTGGGTTTCTTTCTCACTGCAGGCTTCCTCGCCATCATGTATTATTTCGTTCCCAAGCGCGCGGAACGTCCGGTTTATTCGTATCGCTTGTCGATCGTGCACTTCTGGGCGCTGATCTTCATCTATATCTGGGCCGGTCCACACCACCTGCACTACACTGCGTTGCCGCAATGGGCGCAAACCCTCGGCATGACCTTCTCAATCATCCTTTGGATGCCGAGTTGGGGCGGCATGATCAACGGCCTCATGACCTTGTCGGGCGCGTGGGACAAGCTGCGCACCGACCCGGTCTTGCGGATGCTGGTTGCCTCGATCGCATTCTACGGCATGAGCACGTTTGAAGGCCCGGTCATGAGTGTGCGCGCTGTGAATTCACTGTCGCACTATACCGACTGGACGATCGGCCACGTGCATTCCGGCGCTTTGGGTTGGGTTGGCATGGTGAGCTTCGGCGCGCTCTATTGCCTGACGCCGTGGCTGTGGAAGCGCGAGCGCTTGTTCTCGATGCGCCTCGTTGATTGGCACTTCTGGCTCGCAACGATCGGCATCCTTCTTTACATCACCTCAATGTGGGTTGCCGGCATCCTGCAGGGCCTGATGTGGCGCGCTTACAATGAGCTTGGTTTCCTCGAATACAGCTTCGTTGAGACCGTGCGCGCGCTGCACCCCGAATATGTCATCCGGGCGCTTGGCGGCGGGCTCTACCTCGTGGGGGCCATTCTCATGGCTTACAATCTCTGGCGAACGGCCAAGGGCGATGTCGCGGCTCGTGAGACTGCGCGCAACTCCCAAGGCGCCGCCGTCCCCGCCGCATAAAGAGGGCTGCGACCATGTCTGTCTGGAAACATCACAAGATCCTCGAAAAGAATTCTCTGCTGTTGTCGCTCGGCATTCTGATCGTGGTTTCGATTGGCGGCATCGTGCAAATCGCGCCGCTATTTTATCTGGAAAGCACGATCGAGGAGGTGAAGGGGGTACGCCCCTATTCGCCGCTCGAACTGACGGGGCGCAACATTTATATCCGCGAGGGTTGCTATGTCTGCCATGCGCAGATGGTGCGCCCGCTGCGTGACGAGGTGGAGCGGTACGGCCACTACAGCCTCGCCGCCGAGTCGATGTATGATCACCCCTTCCAGTGGGGATCGAAGCGAACCGGCCCGGATTTGTCGCGCGTTGGCGGCAAATACTCTGACGAATGGCACCGGCGCCATTTCATCAATCCGCAAGCCGAAAGCGAAGGTTCGGTGATGCCGCCCTATGCCTTCCTCGCCGATACCGATCTGCGCTTCGACGACATTGCAGACCACCTGAAAACCAATCGCATGCTAGGGGTTCCCTACACCGATGCGATGATTGAAAACGCGAAGGCGGATCTGGTGGCGCAAGCCAATCCCAATGCCGACGGGCAGAATGATGTGGCCGCGCGGTATCCGAAAGCGGCGATCCGCGATCTTGATGGCGATCCCAATCGGATTACCGAAATGGATGCGCTGATCGCTTATATCCAGATGCTGGGCACGACGGTGGATTTCTCCACCTACGACGCCACAAAACCGCGCAACCAACGGTGACGCCATGAATTATGCAAGTGTTGCCTCTTTCGCGCAAACCTGGGGCCTGTTGTACGCGGTCCTGATTTTTGCCGGCGCGCTTTTATACGCCTTGTGGCCGAAGAACCAAACCAGCTTCGACCGCGCAGCACGCCTGCCCCTTGACGACGACGAATAGGAGACGCCGCCATGGCTGACCCGAGCAAACCACCCATCATTGACGAAATCGCCAACACGGCCACCACCGGCCATGAATGGGATGGCATCACCGAACTGGATACGCCGCTGCCGCGCTGGTGGTTGATCTTGTTCTACGCATCGATCCTCGCGGCTGCGATATATTGGGTCATGATGCCGGCATGGCCGACTTTGAATGGATTTACGCCTGGCATTCGCGGCCATTCCGATCGCGTCGAGTTGCAAAAAGATCTCGACGCACTCAGCGCCGAGCGCGGCGGACGCTTTCAGCAGATCGCCGACAAGCCGGTCGAGGCGGTGTTCGCCGATCCGGACCTGCGCCTGTTTGCAGAAGCCGCCGGCGCCTCGCTGTTTGGCGACAATTGCGCGCAATGCCACCGCGCTGGCGGTGCGGGTGGTTACGGCTTCCCCTCGCTTGCGGACAATGTCTGGCTATGGGGCGGGCGCTTGAGCGACATTGTCCACACGCTGAATGTCGGAATCCGCTCCGGCCATGACGAACAGCACCTGTCGATGATGA
>JBIKVO010000176.1:0-6529 GCA_044356795.1 Caulobacterales bacterium | reverse complement strand
CCCGCCGCCCCCACACCCGCCGGCCCCACACCCGCCGCCCGGACCAGGATGCATGGCCGCTTCCTGATGGGCTGGACGCTGTGACTGCACAAGCCGAAGCGGCGGCGGCCTGGTTTTGACCGCCACATTGGCCACGTTGCGAGACTTGGGCCCCTTCACCGGCGACCGCATATCACCCGAGATGCATCAAGCACCGAGGCGATCTGCACCGACACGGCAGGCCATCTCGAACATGTCAGCGAGACGGCCACAATCACGGCGCAATGCGCCGACGCGCCGGCAAGACAAGCCTGCGTTGAATGGCAGCGGCTGCCGGCGCAGGTTTCAACAGACCAATCACGCTTTTATAGCCTGGGACCGATAGCGCTGTTGTCCTCCGCGCTGCGCGCCATCGCGTTCGAAGGCGTCGACAATGGCCCTGAAACCTTGCCCGATCTGGCGGTTGAGGCGCGGGGGTTTGCGGCGGCGGGACCGGCGGCCTTGGCCGTCGAGCGCGGCGCGGTGAGACTGCGGGCGCCGCGGGCGCGCCGAGCCTTTGTGCAAGCCTGGAATCTGGAAAAACAGGCGCAAGGCGTCATCGATGACTTGGCCGCGACATTGGATGACATTGCCGATTTCACCGATCAAGACGACACCATGGCGGTTCTGCGCCAACACTATGCGCCGCGCCTCGCGGATTTGAAAACCGCCTGCTGCGATATCGGCGTGAGACCGCAGAAACTGATCGCGCCCTTCATCAATGGATCCGGGTTTGCCCGGACAAATCCGCCGCTCTGGCATTCGACAAACGCTGCGCTTCACAGGCCGGGCTGCGGGCGCCAAAGGCTGCGCGGCGCGAGATCATATCCCGGCGGTGCGGCGGTTTCGTCATGCTGAGGATGATACATATCCATGTAAATGATCCGCCGCGCCGGGTCACCGGACGCGCACACAATGTCGTAGCCGTCAATAATTGCGCCAAACACCCCAACGCCATAATTGCGCACCCGCGCAAAGCTGGGCGCAGTTCCATCCGAGCACCGCAGGCGGGACAAATACTCTCTTTGGCCCGTCGGCATCGACACCCGCACCGGGTTCTCGCGGGAGCCAAGCGGATGGGCTTGCGCGGCGGCGATGCGCCGCGCCAATTCCTGCCCGTCCAGCGGGGCGCCCAGCGCGTCCGCCATCAGCATCATATTGCCCGGCATGGGCGAGCCTGTTGTGTGTGGGACTGCACATCCAGCGACCGCAAGGCCTAGTTGCGCCAGCGCAGCACCCGCCCAAACCCCGCGCCAATGCGCCCACCGTTTCATGCGGCTCTCTCTTTTCCGGGGCGATCCCTCACCCCGATCTTCTCCACTGACATGGGAGAAGCCCAATCGGTCGCCTGAAATCAATAGCGATAATGATCCGGCTTGAAGGGGCCGACCTGCGCGACGCCGATATAATCGGCCTGCTCGTTCGACAGCCTGGTCAATTTCGCGCCGACCTTTTCCAAGTGCAACAGCGCCACCTTCTCATCGAGATGCTTGGGCAGCGTGTAGACTTTCTTGTCGTACTGGGCGTGATTTTGCCACAGCTCGATCTGGGCGATGGTTTGGTTGGTGAAGCTCGCGCTCATCACGAAACTCGGATGGCCCATGGCGTTGCCGAGATTGACCAAGCGCCCTTCACTCAGCAGGATGATCCGCTTATTGGGGCCCAACTCAATCTCATCAACCTGCGGCTTGATGTTGGTCCATTTGAAATTCTTCAACTGCGCGACCTGGATTTCATTATCAAAATGGCCGATATTGCAGACGATCGCGCGGTCTTTCATGCCGCGCATATGATCGAGCGTGATCACATCCTTGTTGCCTGTGGCGGTGACGAAAATGTCGGCCCGCGGCAGCGCATCTTCCATCGTCACCACTTCATAGCCTTCCATCGCCGCCTGCAGCGCGCAGATCGGATCGACTTCCGACACCATCACCCGACAGCCCGCCTGACGCAGCGACGCCGCTGAGCCCTTGCCAACATCGCCATAGCCGGCCACCATCGCCACCTTGCCCGACATCATCACATCGGTGCCGCGGCGCAGCGCATCGACCAGCGATTCACGGCAGCCATAGAGATTGTCGAATTTCGACTTCGTCACCGAGTCGTTCACATTGATCGCGGGAAACAACAGCTTGCCCTGATCAGCCATCTGCCGGAGGCGATTGACGCCGGTGGTGGTTTCTTCTGACACGCCTCTGATATTGGCTGCGATCGAAGCGAAGTAGCCCTTCGGCTTTTCAGCCAGCGTCTTTTTCAGCAGCGCGAAGAAAATCTCTTCTTCTTCCGAGCCCGGCTTGTCGAGGAATGCGGTGTCGCCCTGCTCGGCGCGCAGGCCGAGATGGACAAACATCGTCGCGTCTCCACCGTCGTCGAGGATCATGTTGGGCGCACCCCCGCCATGCCAGTCGAACAGGCGGGCGGTGAAGTCCCAATATTCTTCCAGGCTTTCGCCCTTGTAGGCGAACACCGGGGTGCCCGCTGCCGCGATCGCGGCCGCAGCGTGATCTTGCGTCGAATAGATGTTGCACGACACCCAGCGCACATCGGCGCCCAGATGCTTCAAGGTTTCGATCAGCACCGCGGTTTGGATGGTCATATGCAGGGAGCCGGCGATCCGGGCGCCTTTGAGCGGCTGCTTGGGGCCATATTCGGCGCGCGTCGCCATCAGACCGGGCATTTCGCTTTCGGCGAGTTCGATCTCTTTGCGGCCGAAATCGGCAAGGTTGAGATCGCGAACGACAAAGTCTGCGCCATGGGCGAGCGTCATGAGGGGGGCTCCGTTGGTGTCGGATCGCCCCTCTAGCAGCCCGCCGGACCCCGCGCAATAAAGATATAAAGATGTCTTTATATGGCTTATACGCGCCGCAGCGCCTGACGCAGCTGGTTGCGGGTGTCGGCGTCTTGCGGGTCCAGAAGGCCGGCCGCCTCGCAGGCGTCGAAATAGCTCAGGGCACGGTCATAATGGGCGCGGGCGTCGGCCTCGCCAAGATTGCCGAGCAGCACATGCACCACCCCCAAAAACCGCTGCCAGGATGGATCCTGCCGCTGTGATTGCGCCAGGCGCGTGGCAATTGTCAGCTCCTCTTGCCAGGCGTGGCGAGCGGCGGCCTTATCACCGACAGCGGCGGCGACCCCGCCCACGCGCTCCAACGCGACGGCGAGTTCGCGCTGGGCCTGAAGGTCGCCGGGCCGACTGTCCGCCAGCGATCGGACCGCACCCAAGGCCTCTGCGGCCTGCCGGCGGGCGCCATCCAGATCGCCGACCTTCTGATGCACCTCCGCCAACCGCAGCAAGGTGCGGGAAAATGCCCGGAAGCTTTCCGGCCCGGGATCGCCGCCAGACCAGCCGCGGGCGATGCGCTCGGCCTCTTGGAAATTGGGTTTGGCGGCGGCCATGTCGCCCAACATGAAGGCGTTCTCGGCGCGGTTGAACGCCGCCTCAAAACCGGGGCGCGGATCGCGCATCAAGGTCGGCGGCGGCGCTGCAACCGGCGCAGACGGCGCGCGCTTTTCGCCCCGCAGCGGGTCATAACTGGCGCTACCGGGCGGCGCCGTTTCACGACGCGGCCGCGCCTGCGACGGCGCACCGCCCTGGTCGCTGGGGCGCGCCCGTTTGCGTTTGCCAAACATCAGCCGCAGTCCAATCTGCAGCACGATCAGCGCCACAAACACCGCCGCGGCCAGCACCACCAAACTCGGCACACTCGCGATTGCAGCGCGCACGCTCTCCGGCGCGGCCTCCACCAGGGGCGCCTTGATCGCCTCGCCCGCCTTGCGCGCGATGCTCAGTCCTTGCTGCATAGCCTCTTGCATGGCTCGCCTCTCAACGCACCCGACAGTGTTTACCGCGCCATCAATGGCAAGGATATGGCCATGGGCCAGCCGATCTGCAGGAATCTCCCCTTGCCCGCCACACCGGCTTCGCCTCCCGACCACCCGGCCAAGCCTGATGCAATATCCTGGCGCAAAATCCTGGCTGTGCAGGATTGGCGCCGCACCCATGCCGCGTTCGCGCTCTGTGCTATAGACGGGTTTCAGCCACCAGCGATTCGCAATGTCAGAACCGACATCCTCCCCCCTGTCCATTTCCGAGCGCGCCCGCGCGGGTCTGGTTGCGCCCTATCTGTCGGGCCTCAATCCTCAGCAGCGCGCGGCGGTCGAAACCCTGGACGGCCCCCTGCTTGTGCTGTCGGGGGCGGGTACCGGCAAGACGCGGGTGCTGACCACGCGGCTGGCGCATTTGCTGGCCAGCGGCAAGGCCAAGCCGTGGCAGATTCTGGCCGTGACATTCACCAACAAGGCGGCGCGCGAAATGCGCCATCGGGTTGAGCAACTGCTGGGGCCGGGCGCGGGCGGCGTCCCATGGCTTGGCACGTTTCACGCCATCAGCGCCCAAATGCTGCGCCGCCACGCCGAGCTTGCCGGGTTGAAATCGTCGTTCACCATTCTGGATACCGACGATCAAATCCGCCTGCTGAAGCAACTGATCGAAGCGGCGGGCATTGACGAAAAACGCTGGACGGCGCGCGCCTTGGCCGGTGTGATCGACACTTGGAAAAACCGCGCGCTGACGCCGGAAAAACTGAGCAAGGAGGACGCTTTTGTCTGGGGCGAAGGCAAAGCGGTTGATCTGTACAGGGCGTATCAGGATCGCTTGAAGATTCTCAATGCCTGCGATTTCGGTGATTTGCTGGTGCATATGATCGCGATCTTCCAAAGCCGGCCGGACGTGCTGGAGGATTGGCGCGCAAAGCTCGCTTATGTGATGGTGGACGAGTATCAAGACACCAATATCGCGCAATATCTGTGGCTGCGCCTGCTGGCGGAACCGCGCAATAATCTTTGTGTCGTCGGCGACGATGATCAATCGATCTATGGCTGGCGCGGCGCGGAGGTGGATAATATCCTGCGCTTCGAGCGCGATTTCAAGGGCGCCAAAGTGGTTCGCTTGGAGCGCAATTACCGCTCCACGGGCCATATTCTGGCGGCCGCATCGCAGGTGATCACAAAAAACTCGCAGCGGCTTGGAAAAACGCTGTGGACTGAAGACGAGTTGGGCGAGCGCGTGAAGGTGCGCGGCGTCTGGGACGGCGAAGCCGAAGCCCGCATGATCGGCGACGACATCGAGGCCTGGATATCGTCCTGTGCGATGCATGCAGGCGGCGGCCGCAACGAAACCGACAGCCGACAAGAGCGCCGTTACACCGACATTGCGGTGCTGGTGCGTGCCGCCTGGCAGATGCGCGCCTTTGAAGAGCGTTTTTTGATGCTGAAGATCCCCTACAAGGTGATCGGCGGTCCGCGCTTTTTCGAACGCGCCGAAGTGCGCGATGCGCACGCCTATTTGCGCCTCATCCAAAGCGAAGATGATGATCTCGCGTTTGAGCGCGTGGTGAATACGCCCAAGCGCGGCGTGGGCGACACCACGGTGTCAAAACTCTCGGCGGCGGCGCGCGGGATGGGCGTGTCGCTGGCGCGGGCGGCGCGCGAGGCAATCACCACCGATGATATTCGCGGCGCCGCCCGCACCGGCTTGACGCAATTCATCAAGGATCTCGATCGCTGGCGCGGGCTTGCGGGGTCCGTCAGCCATGTCGAGCTTGCTGAAACCATCCTCGACGAAAGCGGATATACCGGCGCCCTGCAGGCCGACAAATCACCGCAAGCGCAAAGCAAACTCGAAAACCTGAAAGAACTGGTGCAGGCGATGGGCCAGTTCGACAGCCTTGCGGCGTATCTGGAGCATGTGTCGCTGGTGCTTGATCTCGATGCCGGCGGCGGCGGTGATGAAGTGCATCTCAGCACCTTGCATGCGGCGAAGGGACTGGAATGGCCGCTGGTGTTTTTGCCCGGCTGGGAGGAAAGCGTGTTTCCGTCGGAGCGGGCAATCAATGACGGCGGGCTGAAATCGCTCGAAGAGGAACGCCGGCTGGCTTATGTCGGCCTGACCCGCGCGCGCGCGAGCGCACGGATCAGTTTTGTCGCCAATCGTCAGATTTATGGCCGCTTTACGAGTGTTTTGCCGTCACGCTTCATTGATGAATTGCCAGCCGAGCATGTCGAGGTTGTGAGCGAAACCGGTTTCGGCGCGCAACGCGGCCTATCCGATCTTCACACCGCATATGATCCGCGCCCGGCGCGCGGCTTTTCGTCGGGATATGCCAGTCCGGGGTGGAAACGCGCGCAGGACCGCATGGCCGATCGGGCGCCAGCCCGGCCGCCGACAATCGACGGCGAAGCCCGCGTGATCGCCACCAGCGCACCGGGCGAGGCGAAGTTTTCGCTTGGCCAGCGCATCTTCCACGACAAATTCGGCTATGGCCGCGTGCGCGCGGTGGAAGGCGCCAAGCTCACCGTCGATTTTGAAAAGGCCGGAGAGAAAAAAGTGATCGACAGTTTTGTACGCGCCGCTGAAGCAGCTTAGCCCACGTTCGGGCAGCGTACAGCCAGCCCGGCCGCTCAGAACAGGTGCGCAGGCTTTTGAATTTGAGGCAATCGGCTCTTCTCCCTG
>JBIKVO010000175.1:0-6531 GCA_044356795.1 Caulobacterales bacterium | reverse complement strand
ATGCAACGCTCACGCCTTATTTTTTCGGCAAGAGACCTTCGCGCTGCGCGCGCTTGCGGGCCAGTTTGCGCGCCCGACGCACCGCTTCCGCAGCTTCGCGGGCGCGCTTTTCAGACGGCTTTTCGTAATGGTTGCGGCGCTTCATCTCGCGGAACGTGCCTTCCCGCTGCATTTTCTTTTTCAGGGCTTTCAACGCTTGATCGACGTTGTTGTCCCGCACAAAAATCTGAACCAGGGCCTGTCCTCCGGGCGGAGCGAAAGCTTAACCGAACGCCGGAACTGCCGGCGCGGTCTGAACCTGCGCGCATTACGAAGCGCGCCCGATAGCAAACGGCGGCCGACCTGTCCACTGCTTGTCGGCGTAAGGTGATCGACTTCCGCCTGATCCTGACCTATCTCCCCAAACGATGACTACGCCCATGACCGACCCGCACCTCGCCCCGTCAGATCGCGCCCGTGCGCAACTGTTGCAGGCTTTGCTGCCGATCGCTGCGGTGGAGGGATTCACCCGACAGGCGATTGACGCCGCCGGCAAGGCCGCGGGCCTCGACCCGGGCATGGTTGAGTTGGCCGCCCCGCGCGGCCCGGTCGACATGCTGGACGCCTTCGCCGCCTTCGCCGACGACCAGATGGAGGCCAATCTCGCGGGCGTCGATCTGTTGTCGATGAAAATCCGCACCCGTGTCCGCACGGCTGTGGCAGCCCGTCTCGACGCTTTGGAGCCGCACAAGGCGGCGGCCAAGCGCGCCGCGCACGCGCTCGTTGTACCTGGGCGGGCGCAACTGGCCGGCGCCCATGTGTGGCGCGCCGCCGATCGGATCTGGACGATTCTGGGCGATCGCTCGACCGACGGGAACTATTATTCCAAACGGGCGATCCTGTCTGGCGTCATTGGCTCGACGATGGCGTGCTGGCTGGCGGATGACAGCACGGCTCGCGCCGCCACCGAGGATTTTCTTGATCGCCGGATCGACAATGTGATGCAGTTCGAAAAGCTGAAGGCGCAAGCCAAGCCTCTGGAGGCAATGGCGGGCCTTGCGGTGACTACCCTGGCGCGCTGGCGGTTTGGGGCCCAAGGCGATCGACCTTAACCCGCCTTCGAAAACCGAAGCCAACAATAAACCCGCCCCAACCGGTCAGGGTCGAAGCGGGTTCTCCTACAACCACAAAAGCATAGGTCTGCCCGCGAAGGTCAACCCAAGCGCGAGCGCCAGCGCCAGCAAGCTGCCGGCCTTAATCGGCAGCGGCGGCGAAGTTCGCGTTTTCGTTGAGGAAGCGCTCCAAATCCTTCACCGCAATTCGCCATTCGCGTCCGAATTTCGAGGCGCGCAATTTCTCTTGGCGGATCCAGGCGCGGATGGTGCTTTCTTTCACTTGCAGGTGCTGGGCCGCATCATGCACGGTCATCAGCGGTGGGCGGCTTTGCATCGATTACCCCTGTTCGAGTCGACCTATCATACACGACATCCGCGCAGCGGACAGCGCCGCATGGTCGCATGCCGCTCATTTTTTCAGATCGCCGTGATCCGGCTTACGACGAGCCCATCGACCCCAAGGGCCGCAAGCGTGTGACATGGCCCATCTTGCGTCCCGGCCGCGCTTCGCGCTTGCCATAGAGGGTGAGCCGGGCGGCTAGTTCGGCGGCAAGGTCCGCCCAAGAGGCGGTGTCTGCGCCGATCAGGTTGAGCATCTCGGCATCGGCAAGGCGCGTTGTTGGCCCCAGCCGCCATCCGGCGACAGCGCGGATGTGCTGCTCGAATTGGCCGGTCAAGCAGGCCTCAACGGTCCAATGTCCGCTATTGTGGACCCGCGGCGCCATCTCATTGGCGATCACGCCGCCTTCGGGCGTAATGAAGAATTCCACCGCCAGAACGCCGACATAGTCCAAGGCCGCGGCCACAGTGCTGGCGGCGGCTTGTGCGCGTGCAGCGATATCGGGCGCGATACGGGCGGGGGCGATGGTGCGATGCAGGATGCCGTTACGGTGTTCATTTTCGCACAGATCAAACGCCGCGACGGCCCCATTGGCGCTGCGGGCAAGAACGACCGACGTCTCGCAGGCAAACGCCACGAGCCCCTCCAGGAGGGCTGATGCGCCCGCCATGGCGGCAAAGGCTGCATCAGCATCGGCCGGTGTGGCGATGGGCGCCTGGCCCTTGCCGTCATAGCCAAGGCGCCGTGTTTTCAGGATTGCCGGCGCGCCGATCTTGGCGAGGGCGGCGGCGAGGTCAGCCCGGCTGTCGACCGCCGCAAACGGCGCGGTGGCGACGCCATGGGCGTTGAAGAAGGTCTTTTCATCGACGCGGTCCTGCGCGATGGCGATTGCCTTGGGCGATGGGCGCATCACCGCGCCGAGGCTGATCAGGCGGTTGAGTGTCGTTGAAGGGATGTTTTCGAACTCGGTCGTGACGACATCAACGGTCGCTGCAAAAGCAGCGAGGGCAGCGTCATCGTCATAAGCCGCGACGGTGCAGGCGCTTGCGACGCGGCCTGCCGGACTATCGGCTTCATCGGTGTAGATGTGCACGTCAAAGCCGAGTTTTGCGGCGGCGAGGGCCAGCATCCGGCCCAATTGGCCGCCGCCCAGAATGCCAATCACGGCGCCGGGGGGAAGCGGTCTCATGCGATGGGGTCTTCGTCGACGTCGGCGGTTTGGGCGGCTCGGTAGGCGTCGAGCCGGGCCTCCAGCGCTGCGTCGCTGCCGGCCAGGATGGCCGCGGCCAGCAGGGCGGCGTTGACCGCGCCCGCCTCCCCAATCGCCAGCGTTCCCACCGGGACGCCCTTCGGCATCTGAACGATGGATAACAGGCTATCGAGGCCTTTCAGGCTTTTGCTTTGGATCGGCACGCCCAGAACCGGCAGCGGCGTCAGACTGGCGGCCATGCCAGGCAGGTGGGCCGCCCCGCCGGCCCCGGCGATGATGATTTTTAGGCCGCGGTCGCGGGCGGATTTGGCATAGCTGTAGAGCCGCTCCGGCGTGCGGTGCGCCGACACCACCTTTGCCTCAAAAGGAATGTCCAACACATGCAGCGTTTCGGCAGCTTTACGCATCACGTCCCAGTCGGAGCGCGATCCCATAATGACGCCCACGATGGGGGAAGCGGCGGCGGGGGGTGCGGCTTTGGCCATTGGCGTCGAACTTGCCCAGCGCAGGCGAAGCGCCCGCTCAAAGGCGCGCAACTATAGGCGCCGCGCCTTGCGTGTCGAGGGCAAAGGCTTGGCGCGCCTTACGCGGCCACGCTCTGCTGCTGGCGGGCAAGGTCGGCGCGGATTTTGCCGCGGCCAAGCCAGAACAACGCCACCGCAAACAACGCCGCCAGGGACGCATACAGGATGCCCCAGCGCAGGCCCTCGCCGTTGGCGAGGGAGCACGGCAGCACCATTGCCGGATCGCTGGGCGGTTGGCCCAATTGCAGTTGTTGGAAGATTGGCTTGCACACCTCGCTGAAGGACTGCGCCGATACCGCCAATGATTGGAAATGGTCGCCGGCCAGGATATCAGTCACCAATCCAAACACCGGCGGGCCAAAACCAAGGCCGATCATGTTGACGATAAACAGCATGATCGCCACCGCCGAGGCGCGCAGCGAGGGGGGCACAACGCCCTGGATAGAGGCATAAACCGGACCATACCAGATCGAGCCCAACAGCGTACCCAGCGCCAAAAGTCCAAGCATGATAAAGGAGCCGTCCATCACCCCGCCTTCAAGGCCGCGGGCGCCGGCTGGATACAGCATCGCCGCGACAAAGACTGGCGCGCCGATAATCGTCGCGACCGCCGGCAGCGAAAAATATGCGCGGGTGTCTTTTTTGGCCGCGGCGTCGGCCATTGCGCCGCCGATAAAGGTGCCGACCGCGCCGCCAAGGCCGATCACGATGCCCAGCGCCACGCCAATCTGGCCCAACGGCATCGTATGCGCAAAGCCGGCGAATTGCGGCAGGAACGTCGCTTGGCCATAACCCACAAACGCCAAGATCGCTGCGGCGAAACAGGCGTACCAATAGGATGGAATGCCGGCCAATTGCTTCAGCGCCTGGCCAAAGCTTACTTTCGGCGCGTCCGATTTCGGCGCCGCCACAAGGCCGAGTTTGCGCGGTTCCTTGATGGTCATCCAGAACACCACAGCCAGCGCGACCCCCGGCAGGCCGACCAGCATGAACGCCCAGCGCCAGCCGAGGGATTCCGCAATCAGCCCGCCCAGCGCAAAGCCCAGGAAGGTGCCGATCGGGACGCCCATCGAATAAAATGCCAAGGCAGAGGCGCGCTTTTCGGGGCCAACCTTGTCGGCGATCAGTGAGTGGCCGGGCGGTGTGCAGCCGGCTTCGCCTACGCCCACGCCAATCCTGGCTGCCAGCAATTGCCAGAAATTGGCGGCCAAACCACACAGCGCCGTAAAACCGGACCACACCGCAAGCGACACCGAAATCACGCCGACACGGTTGGATGTGAAGCGATCAGAATAGCGCGCGATCGGGATGCCGAGAAACGTGTAAACGAAAGCAAAAGCGAGGCCCGAAAGCAGGCCGAACTGAAAGCCGTCCAAGCCCAGCTCCGCCCGGATCGGGCCGCCAAGGATCGAGACAATCTGCCGGTCCAGGAAGTTGAGCGTATAGACGACCAACAGCATCCACAGGGCGTAACTGACATAGCCCTTGGTGAGCGGTTGCGCTGCGTCCGGCGCCGGCGCTGCGCCCGCTTGATCTGTCGCGCTCATCGATAAACCTCCCCAGGGGCTCGCGCCCATCACTTTTGGTCTTGCGGCTATCTTGTCTGCCTGCGACCTTCTGTCCAGGCCGAAGGACAGGGGGGCCGATCCAAGCGGCTCACGAAGCCGTTATGTGCAGGGCGGGGGCGGTGATCCTGAACGCGGAAACGAAAACACAAGCCCGCAGGGCCTTCAACCCGCAATGAAAATGAATGATTATGAATGATTATGGATGTACCCCGCGAACGGCTGGCCGGCGCCAATATCTGTCCAGACACCGGCTTTGGAACCGACCATCTCAACTCTTTCAATGAGGTCGCGATGCTGGTCGATATGCTGGAGGGGATGCCGGAGATGGCCGATGACATCCTGGCGTGGCGCCCGCGTCGCGATCAAGATCATTTCCATGTCAAGGGTTTTCGTGAAGAAGACTTGGCGGCGGCGGCTTTTGAGGCGGCGGATGCGATGGTCCTGCGCGCTTGTCCTGAGCGGCCGACCGGTGACCGCCCGGATCCCAGTCCGGGGCAGACGCGGTCTGAAAGCGCGCGAGCCGCCACAAGGTCGCGCCAGCGCGCAAAATCGGCTAACGAAAGCCGATGGAATCGACAACCGGCCTCTCGCTCCCGCCCGCTGTGAACGCTTTTTTTGTGCGTGCGCGCAATCTCTTGCTCGACCCCGACACCGAGTGGCGCCGGATCGCAGGCGAGCGTCCCAGCATGCGTACCCTGTTTGTCACCCATGTGGGCCCGCTGGCGGCGGTCTTCGCGCTCGGGCCGATGGTGGGCGCGATGCTGTTTCCGGAATTGATCCAGGGCGTCCGCGTCACGCCCGGGCCCCTCAATCTGATTGTCGAAGCGATTTTGAATTTCGCGATCGTGTGCGGCGGGCTTTATGCTTTGGCCTGGTTCATTGATTGGATCGCGCCACGATTTGGCGGCAAGCGCGATTTTGAGTCGGCGCTGAAGCTGTCGACCTATTCTTCGACCGCCATGCTAGCGACAGGCGTTTTCGGAATTATTCCAGCCTTTGGGCTATTGACGCTGGCGGGGCTGTGGAGCCTTCACACCTTCTTCAAAGGTGCGCCGATCCTGATGCAATCGGACGACGACAAATCCATCCCGTTCACAGCCAGTGTGGCGGGAGTTGTCGTCGTGGTGTCGCTGCTTGTGGGCGCGATCTTTTATGGCGCGCGCCAGGCCGCGGCTGGTGATGTCGCGCAGAACCGCCCCGCGCAGACAGACGCGCGAACGACGGATGCTGGCCCTGTGCGCATTCAACCGGCAACGCTGCGCCGCCTGATGCCGGAAGCGCTGATCGGCGGCTGGTATCGGCGCGATCTGGTGGAAGACAGCGGCGGCGTGATGGGCTTTACCGGCGCCACAGTCGCGGGCGTTTTCGTGTTGGAACATAAGACGATCACACTGCGTCTGGTTGATCTCGGCGCTGATCCGCGGGTGGCGGATTTGGCGGCGGTATTGAAGCAATCGGCGAAGGGCGAAACGGCCGACGGCTATGACCGCATCATCGAAGCGCCGGGGCGTTTGGTGGTGGAGCGCTTGAACCGCACAAAAGGCACGGTAGAACGGCTGACGATCCTCAACAATCGCCTCGTTCTGCACGGCGAGGGCGCGAATGTTTCTGAGGCCGAACTGAACGCCGCGCTGGCGACGATCGGGGAATTTCGCCTGGAGGCGTTGTCGAAGGGCGGTGGGTGATGGGTCATGTCTGGACGGCTGATTTGCGGCTCTGGCAATATGATGCCTGTGGTCAGCAAGGCGGAATAATGCCCGTGGCCAACAAGGCGGAATAATGCCCGTGGCCAAGA
>JBIKVO010000174.1:0-6535 GCA_044356795.1 Caulobacterales bacterium | reverse complement strand
GCGATCGGATCGGCCGGCGCGCAATTGCAGTCGCGCCGGTAAAGCCGACACTGATTGCGCCAAAAGTCTTTGCAAAATCTCTTGGCGACACGAAAATCGAGGTCCGGGCGACGCATCGCCAAGCCAAACGAAAGGACAAGTCGCGGATCCGCATGCCCTTGAAGCTTGTTCCACATCTGGCCGAAAGAGAAGGCTGGTTTGCGGCTGAGCCGGCAATCACCGCGCTCGCGATCCTTGGCCGGCTGGGCGTAATCGATCCCGCGACATTTGATCAAAAGCAGCGCTCGATCGTGCAGCGGCTTCTGAAGAAGCTAAGGGCCAAAGCCACGCGCTTTTCCCAAGACTCAGACCTTGAGCCGCATGGACGTGTCGCCGGCCGCAGCGGTGACGCGAGCGCATTGCTTTTCACCGCATGATTATGCCGACCCCCAGACTAACAATTCTTCCTGAGGCAATTCGAGGGGTCAATTTTGCACGCCGATTGACAGCTGTCGTTAAGAGCGATGGTGGTGAACGCTGCAGAAACGTCGGGGCGTGACCCCGGCAGGTGAGGTGCGGTAAGGCGAGTTCAAGCAAACCGTCGCTGAAGCGTCGAAAGCGGATTAGGCGGCGTCAAAACCGGGGGCTTGCCAATCTCCCGGGACAAGTTCGGCGGATGACCTGATTTCCGACCGAGCGGCGTCCAGCGTGAAGACGGCGCGAGCCCGCATCAGGCTTTCGTATGGAACGTGAGAACCTGTCGTTCCGATGCCAAGGGAGATGTCCAAATGGCTCAATCCATGAGGGCCAGAGTACCGATGCGGCGCATAGAGGCGGAGCGATCCGTAGCAGTGAGGAAGGCTCTGTAATGGAGCTGGAGCGAAGGGATCGCATGGTTCAGCCGAAGTCACGCGCCAACCGGTCGAGGGAGGAGCGCGTGAACGAGGCAAAGCCGTTCGACATACCGACCTAACACGCAATCTCGGCCAAAGTGACTTGCGGGACTGGGGCCTGAGGATCGCAAAGGTGTCCGGCTTCAAGAAGGCGAAGGTCGCCGTCGCCAGAAAGCTCGCCACGATTTTGCCTGCCATGTGGAAAGCAAACCTGGAGTTCAATCCCAACCGAGCTTTGGCATGATTTGAGGTTCGGCGCCCTTCACCAAACGTCCCGGTCGGGACGATGGCGCGGATCAGGTCACTCCCATTCGCTGCGGGTCGGCTTTGCCGCCACCGCAAACACCACTTTCGACCGATCCCCCGTCCAACGCCATCATGCGGCGGCCAAGAGCCGACCCCGGAGAGAACCATGACCCCGACCAGGCCGACAGGTTGAAGAAAGCCGATTGACCCACGCGATTAGAGAACTCAGATGGACGTGACCGATCTTCTGCGCCTTTGGTTCTCGCTCACAAACGTGCTTTGAGCCCGATCAGCGCGCCGATATCTGCGACGGCAAGCCGATGCTCAATCAGCAACTCCCGCACGTCGTCGATGCGGGCCATTTCCCCATCATCGCGCATGATCGAACAGATCACCGCCGCATCGCCAGCCCCCGCCATCCGCGCCAGTTCAATCGAGGCCTCAACGGCCGAAGGGCGTGCATCGACGCCGCCAGCTTGGGCGATCAGCGGAAAAACATGGCCGGGCGAATGGATATCCGCAGCGGACGCCCCCTCGGCGATGGCGACAGCAATGGTCCGCGCGCGGTCAGCGGCGGAGATGCCTGTGCAAACGCCGCTCGCTGCCTCGATAGAGCGCGCAAATGGCCGCCCAGACTGGCGCTCAACCCCGGGATTGACGAGGCTGAGGCCCAGCCGCTGAGCCAAGTCCGCCGTGATCGCAAGGCAAATCAGCCCTCGCCCATGAATGGCCATGAAGGTGATCGCGCTTGGCGTGATGTGGCGCGCCGCGATCATGAAGTCGATATCGCCGCCGCGCAGCCGATCGCCGGACAACACGATCATCCGACCTGCTGAAATCTCTGCCAGCGCTCGATCCAGGGCTGCGTCCTCGCTCACGGAAGGGCCCGCCCGGCCGCGAAACTGCGCGCGCCGATAACAACTTGGCGGCCAACCAATTCGAGTTGCCCGCGCGCGCGCTCGTCCAGGCATTCCCCGTCGGGCGAAAAAAGCCCATTATAGGTGCGGATGGTTGCGCCCATCGGCGTCGGCCAGCCGCGGAGCGCATGAGTAATCGCGCGCATCGTCAGCAACGTGCTCATCGACGCCTGATCTCCGAACGCGGTCGCGATCAGCCCCACCGCGCGCCCGTCGAGATAGGGGCGCTGGTCGCGCGCCAAATCCTCGAGATAATCCAAAGCGTTTTTCACGACCCCCGAGATTGTGCCGTGATAGCCGGGCGCAGCAATCAGCAGTCCATCGGCGCTGCGCACCGCTTCCACCATCTCGGCGCCAAACGAAGCGTCGTGCGCGGGGCCAAGATAATGCGGCAGCGCAGTCAAATAGTCGCCGCCGAACACCTGTACGGCGGCGCCTTCGCTGGCTGCGATATTGGCGGCAAGCCGAAGCGCCTGCTCGGTTGAACTGCCGGGCTTTACAGTGCCGCCAAGGGCCACAATGGTCGTCATGATGGGGGCTTTCTTTCGCAGACATAGGCGGCCAATCGCTCCGTTTGCAGCGGCTCGAAACGCAAGCCAAGCTTGGTTCGTCGCCACAAGATATCCTCGACCGTGCGCGCCCATTCATGGGTGATGAGATAATCGACCTCGGCTTTGGTGAGCCCATGACCAAAGGCCTCGCCAAGATCTGCTGCACTGGCGGCGTCGCCAAGGAACTGGCGCGCCCGCGTCCCATAGAGGCGGATCAAGCGCGTAGCCTGCGCCTGGCTCAGAAAGGGGTGCCGCGCCTGCAGGGCGCGCGCTTCGGCGTCGGCGTCAAGCAGTCCAAAATCGCCGCCCGGGAGGGCCGCCTTGTGGGTCCATTCGGGGCCAGCAAGCGCTGGGCAATACGGCGCGAGCCGCCGGATCGCCGCCGCGGCCAATTCCCGATAGGTTGTGATCTTGCCCCCGAACACCGAAAGCAGCGGCGCTTCACCGTCCCCCCGATCCAGTGCAAAGCTGTAGCCGCGTGTGGCGGCCTCCGGCTTACCGGACCCGTCATCGACCAGAGGTCGCACCCCCGAAAATGTCCATACGACATCACGCGGTGTGATTTCGGCTTGCAAGTATTCGCTCGCCCCGGCGCACAGATAGACGATTTCCTCCGCACTGGCCCGCACTGCGTCGAGCGTGTCGGTATGGTCCACGTCGGTCGTGCCGATCAGGGTAAAGTCCTGTTCGTAGGGAATGGCGAAAAAAATACGCCCATCGGGCAATTGGAAAAAATAAGCGAAATCGTGGTCGAAGACCTTTCGCACCACGATGTGGGAGCCCCGCACCAGCCGGATTTTCCGGTGCGCCGGCTGCCCCGCGGCGCCAAGTAGGTCAAGCACCCGCGGGCCAGCGGCATTGACCACGGCGCGGGCGCGAAAGTGGTTTCCACCGGCTTCGATCAGCCAATGTTCGCCTTCCCGTTTAAGCCCCGTGACCGCGCAGCGCGTTCGCACATCCGCGCCCCGGTCGGCGGCGTCGCGGGCATTCAGCACCACAAGGCGCGCATCATCCACCCAGCAATCTGAATAGGCAAACGCATTTCGATACTCCGGCTTAAGCGGCGCGCCAGCGGGGTGAGAGGCAAGTGTAATGCTGTCAGCGGGCGGCAAATGCCGGCGCCCGCCAATATGGTCATATAAAAACAGGCCCAGCCGCAACAGCCAACGTGGGCGGAGGCCGGCGCGATGGGGCAGAACAAAGCGCATAGGCCAGATGATGTGCGGCGCGATCGCCCACAACACTTCCCGCTCCCTCAGCGCCTCCCGCACCAGCGCGAATTCACAATGTTCCAGGTAGCGCAAGCCGCCATGGATGAGCTTGGTTGAGGCCGAAGATGTCCCCGCCGCCAAATCACCGCGTTCAAGCAACAACACGCGCGCCCCGCGCCCGGCGGCGTCGCGGGCGATGCCGGCCCCGTTCACCCCGCCGCCGATGACCGCCAGATCGAACAGTCCTGTCATCGTATCGCCCACTGGGCAAAGGCCAAGGCTGCGGCAAAAGACGCCAGCGTCGCCGCCAGCACAGGCATCACCGAACGCCATCCCAGCTTCACCAAAAGCTCAACCCGCGTGCGCATCGCGGTGGCCGTGACAGCCAGAAGCAACAGCGCCTTAGACGCCAAAAGCGCGTTCGCCGACACCGCTTGCGGCAAAGCGACAACCGAATTGACGATGACCATGACAAGAAACGCGATGATAAAGCCCGGCAGCAACGGCGCCTTCGGGGCGTTGCTGGATGAGGGTAGGGGCTGCGCCCGCGCGATCCAAAGCGCTGCAAGTGTCACCAGCGGCGCAAGCATCGCCACCCGGGTCAGTTTGACCACGGTGGCCTGGGCGCCCGCCGCGTCAGAAACCGCAAACCCCGCGCCGATGGCCTGCGCCACATCGTGGATCGAGGCCCCCACAAGGAAACCCGCTTGCGCTGGGCTGAGACCAAGCATTTTCGCAATCATTGGATAGGTCGCCAGCGCAATGGCGCTCGCCGCGGCCAGAACAACCAGGGTTAGCGTGAACTGGGCCTGATCGACGCGCTCGCGACCGAGGGCGCCATACAATGCCAGCGCCGCGGAAGCTCCACAAATGGCCGTCGATCCCCCGGCCAAAATCCCTATGGCGGCGCTTTGCCCGGTGGCGCGCGCGGCGATCATGGCGGCAGCCACGGACGCGGCCATCACCGAAAAAAGCCCCACAAATGGCACAACGCCCATGGCGCTGATCTGGGTCAGCGTCACCTGCAGCCCCAGCAGCACAATCCCCGCGCGAAGTCCGTGGCGGGACATCGCGTCAAGGCCCGCGTGCGTGCGCGCGTCGCGGGCGAGAATGTTGAGCGCCAGCCCAAGCAGCAGGCCGGCAAGGATGGGCGGCAGGCCAAGGGCCGGGCCCAACCAGGCCGCCCCTGTGCCAACGAGGCCAACCAACAAAAGACCAGGCGCAAAGCGCAAGAGGCGCTGACCAACTGCAAATACGCCCTTGGGACCGTGATCGGCCTGTTGCCCATCGACGCTCGGGTCAGCAGGCCTGGAGCCAAGCTCAGGGGGGCCATGGGTCATAGGGTGCGCGCCTTGCCCATCGGCCTAAAGCAGCGTGTTTGCGACATTGCCCCCACTCTGTCCTGCGGTGTCACATTTGTATCGCGCCACTGGCGCAATCGCAATCGCCAGCACGGGCCGATGAGACGATTGACCTAACGTGACCTAAGCAAGCGCCGCCGCCGCCCCTTCGTCGCGGCGGATGGTCGGCAGCAGCAGATGAAACCACGCCAAGGCCAAAAGATACGACGTGGCGGCAAACAGAAACAGGGGCGTGAAGCCAAACCCGGCGTCCAGCACCCGGCCGGCGATCAAGCTGATGGCCACGCCCCCCATATTGCCCATGAAAGCGCCGAAGGCTGTCACCCGACCCACTTTGGCGTGGGGCACCACATCGGTGATGGTAGAAAAGATCGAGAGCGAAAAGCCCTGATGGCCTGCCATCACGACCCCAATCATCACCGCCACGGGCCAAAATGAATCAAGCCCCATCACCAGCGGCAAGGGCGCAACCATCAATGCAGACACCAGCATCACCGTCTTGCGCACGCGGTTGACCGACCATCCCCGCTCCAGCAGCTTGGTCGAGACCCAGCCGGCGAAAAAGGCGCCAAGGCCTGATCCCGCAAACGCGATCGCCAGTGGCACAGCCAGCTCCAACGTCGAAAGGCCGAATTCCCTGCGATAGTAATCTGCGAGCCAGAAATTGATGAACCACCAGGTCATGTCGGACAACGCCTTCGCCACGACGATCCCCCACGTTTTGCGGTTCGTCAGGATCGGCCCGTAGTCCGATGAACCAGCCCGGTCCGTTGGTGGTGGCGGAGCGACGCTGCTCTCGCGCAACTGGCTAAGGCCGCGCGCCAGCCACATCCAGGCGACCAAAGCGGCAAATCCGCCAATCCCCCCCACCATCAGGGCGCCCCGCCAACCGAATTCGGCGGCGAGCGCTGGAATCACGAACGGCATCGCGATCGTTCCTGCGCCCGCCAGCATGGTCGCAAAGCCGAAGGCAAAGGATCGTTTGTCAGGCGCAAACAGGGTCGCGACGGTTTTGATGGTGAGGGGCGTCTGGACGGCCTCAGTCACGCCAAGCCCCACGCGCGCCGCCACCGCTTGCCAGGTTGTGATCGCCCATCCATGCGCGATGGCGGCGAGGCTCCAGGCCGAAGCCCCCAGTTGCATCGACCGATGCACCCCCAGGCGATCCACCAACCAGCCTGTGACCAGGAAAGCGAACGCGGCGGAAAACTGCGTGACCGCCGCGAGATCGCCGAAATCACTGTCGTCCCAGCCGAAATCGGCCATCATGTCAGGCTTGAGGATGGCGATAATCGGTCGGTCCATCGCATTGAAGATTCCCGCCACGCACAGGACCGTAAACAGCGACCAGCGCAAGCGGGTCGTCAGCGGCTTAGG
>JBIKVO010000173.1:0-6536 GCA_044356795.1 Caulobacterales bacterium | reverse complement strand
CCCCAAACCCTCAAAAAACCGGTGAAGCCAAGCGGCGCCAGAATCGCTACAATGGGGCCATGTCGCCGCACTTCAAGGCGGCCGGGCCCGCACCACAGCGGGCAGACCGCGCCGCCGGCCCATTTTTGGACACTCTGCGCCTGACCGACGGGCGCGAACTCACCTTGCGGGTGGAGATCAATCCGCGCGCGCGACGCATTTCAGTGCGCCTCGACCCCGTAACCCGGCATGTGGTGGCCGTCGCCCCTGCCCCGCGGCATGCGCCAGAAGCGGCAGCCTTTGCCCGCACCCGGCTGGGCTGGGTGGCGGCGCAGCTCGCCCGGCTGCCGCAAGTGATCCATCTCGAACCCGGCGCCACGATCCCGCTGCGCGGCGCCCCCGTGCGGCTGGTGCAGCAGCCCGGCAGCGGCCCGGTGCAGATCGCTGGCGATACGCTGTTGGCGCCCGGCTGGGACCCCACCCTGTTTGCCGGCCGGGTGCGCCGCTTTCTGCACGCCGAGGCGCGCGCCGATCTGATCGCGCGGGTCAAGACCCACGCCGCCGCTTTGGAGGTCACGCCGCGCCGCCTGACCGTCAAGGACACCGCCAGCCGCTGGGGCTCCTGCACCACCGCGGGGGCGCTGAACTTTTCCTGGCGGGTGGTTTTGGCGCCGCCCTTTGTCCTCGATTATCTCGCCGCACATGAGGTGGCGCATCTGCGCGAGATGAATCACTCCGCCCGCTTCTGGCGCCTTGTCGCGCACTGCATCCCCGATTTTCAGCGCGCCGAAACCTGGCTTGAACGCCACGGCGCGGGGCTGCATGGCATTGATCCGAAACGCTGACATGCCGGGCTGGCGCCAAGCATAGGCTTGGGCGCCGTCAATCAGGGGGCGCCATGGTCGCCATCATTTCGATGCCCGCGCGACGGCAGCCACTGGATCGCGGGGAGCATTTTGAAGATCCGTTCGACGCCTGGCTGCAGGCGCGCGACTTTGGCGGCGTCGCAGACGGCGGCACGGCGTTCATCCCGGACGCCGAGATTGACTCCGTCGATATCGAGTTGGCGTTGAACGAAAACGGCGCGGCAGCGATCGACGCCGTCATCGCGCATCTGGACACGCTGTGGCCGCCGAAGGGATCCGTGCTGCGGATCGATGATGCGGCGCGGCCCTTCGGCACAGGCGAAGGCGCAGCCCTGTATCTGAACGGCGTCGATTGGCCGGATGCGGTGTATGCCACGCACGCGATCAACGACCCGATCCCCGCATTGGACGCCGCCATCGCCGGCCACGGGCGCTTGATGCGTTTCTGGCAGGGTGAAACCGAAACCGCATTGGATTTCTCCGGCGCCAGTTTCGCCATGATCCGCGACGCCCTCGCCCCCCTGATCGCAGCCTCGCCCCTGTGCGAGCGATCGCGCCTGGTGCAGATCGCGTGACGCGTGGCGGCTTTCGCGCGCGCGGGAACAGGATAACCGCATGAGCCGCGAAGACTTCATCCTGCGCCGCGCCGCTGAAAAGCGGGCAGCGATCCTGGCCGCGGCCCGCGCGCGCTTCGGCGCCGATGGCTTTGACGGGGCCAGCGTCGAGCGGATCGCGGCGGACGCACACGTGTCCACCGCCACGCTCTACCGCCAATTTCCCTCCAAGCTGGCATTGTTTGAGGCGGTGCTGCGCGACAGGGTGACGGCGTTTGAGGCGGCGTTGCGCGGCCAGGATGGGGCCCCGGCGCGCGCCGCCATAGCCACCCTGGCGCACGCTTATGCCGCCCTCCTGGACAGCAACGAAACCGGCGGCATCGTGCGCGCCGCCTTTGCCGCCGCCGCCGCCGAACCGCAGATCGCCGATGTCTTCTACACCGCCGTGAAAGCGACGGTGGCCGGCGCGTTTCAGGCCGCGATGGCGCAGGCCCGGGCCGAGGGGGCGATCACCGCAGACCAGGGCGATCGGCTGCGCGCTGGCGCACATCTGATGGGCATGATCGAGCACGCCATTCTGTGGCGGCGGCTATTGGCCAATGCCGACGGTGAACACAGCCCCGCCGAGATCGCGGAGGCGGCCTTGTCCACCTTCTGGGCCGCGTTCCGGCCTCGGTGAAGCGCCCATGGAAACGCCCCCCAAATCTGTCCGTGAAAAGGGATACGATGCGTCGTATCGATGTCATCGCCGCTGCCTATAGGCAGGGCAAAGTTTGACCCGCAGGAGTATTTGCATGGCCCCCGACGGCGCTGACACCCCCCAAAACCGTGCGCCTGACGCCGACGGCGCGCCGCACCTGCAGGATCTGATCACCGCGCGGTTTTCGCGGCGCGCTTTGGTCGGCGGGCTTGCCGCGCTGCCGCTGTTGAGCCTGGCTGACGCGCAGGCCGCGCCCGGCCGCCTGCCGCGCCCCCGCCTGCCCCGGTTTGCCGCGGTGGCCGAAAGTCAGGCCGACACCGTCACCGTGCCTATGGGCTACCGCGTGCAAACGCTGATCGGCTTTGGCGATGCGCTGTTTGAGCTTGACGCAGCAACTCCGACGAAACTCGATCTCACCCGCGCCGAACAGGAGCGCCGGTTTGGCCAGAACAATGACATGCTGGCGCTGTTCCCGGTGCAATGGCGCTACCCCGCAAGCACGCGGGCGAAGCGCTTTTATCTGTGCGCCAACCATGAATATTTTAACCCCGCCCTGATGCTGCCCAATGTGAAGACCGGCCGCGATTTCACCGCCGATCATATGGAAGCCATGTACGCGACCATGGGCCTGTCGGTGGTGCAGGTGGAACAAACCGACCGGCAATGGCGCGTGATCCGCGATCCCGCGCCGAGCGCGCGCGCGAAAAACCGCCGCATCACGCCGTTTTCGCCAATGGTGTTTGACGGCCCAGCCGCCCGCCATCCGTGGGTGACGCAGGCCGCCCAAGGCTTCAACGCCGCCAATCCCGCCCAAGATGGCGAGATCGCGTGCGGCACCCTGGCCAATTGCGCCGGCGGGCTGACGCCGTGGGGCACGTATCTTTCGGCGGAAGAAAACTTCGATTTCTATTTCTACAATTCCGAAGCCGACGCCGATGTCTTGCGCGCGCGCGCCAGTGCGGATCCGGGCCTTGCTGCTGATGCCGCCTCGTTTGGCTATGCGTTGATGCGGCCAACGCCCACTTTGCGCGGCGCACAATTGCCGATCGCCCTGCCTCAATATGACCTCAACCCGAACCCCACAGCCGCAACCCTGTACGGCTGGACGGTGGAGCTTGACCCCCACGACCCGACCTGGACGCCGCGCAAGCGCACCGCTTTGGGCCGCCGCAAGGGGGAATGCGCCTCCACCGCCTTGACCAGAGATCGCCGTGTGGCGGTCTATTCGGGCGATGATCAGGCCAACGAATTTGTCTACAAATTCGTATCGAAGGGGCGTTTCGATCCCGCCAATCGCACCGCCAACCGCGAGCTTTTGGGTGATGGCGATCTTTACGTCGCGCGGCTGGAGGCCGATGGTTCGGGCCGTTGGATCCAGCTGACCCTGGCTGACGCCAATGCCGCAGCGACCGCCGCCGCCAAGCCCCTGTTCCGCGACGAGGGCGAAGTGATGATCCGCGCCCGCGACGCGGCCCGCCTGCTCGGCGCCACGCCGATGGATCGACCGGAAGATATCGAAGCGCTGCACGGGCCCGATTGGGTGGGCGTCGGACCGGTATTGGTGGCGTGCACCAATAATCGCAATCCGAAAGAGGCCTCCCCCGGCAATCCGCGCCGGGGCGCAGGCGCCGAAGGCAATCTCACCGGCCATATTGTGCGCATCGATGAAGCCGATGGCGATGTCGGCGCGGAGCGCTTCCGCTGGGATATCTTCGCCCTCGGCGGTGATCCGAACGCGGCCGAAACCGTGACGCCGTCCGGCGCGAAGGCCGCCACCAGCGTGGCGATCGGCGGCGCGCCGACCTTCAGCGGCGATCGGTTTGCCTGCCCGGATAATCTCGTGATCGACAGCGCGTTCAATGTCTGGATCAGCACCGACGGCAATGACGGCGTGTTTGCCTGCAACGACGCCGTGCTTGTGACCAGTGCGGCCGCCACGGGCGCGCGGGCTGTCAAGCGCTTCCTGGTTGGCCCGGTGGGGGCTGAAATTTGCGGCCCGCTGCTGTCGCCGGACGAACGGGCCTTTTTGTGTGCGATTCAGCATCCCGGCGAGAACGATCTCACCGGCCGCGGCATCGCCGCGTTGCGCTTTGTTGATGGCAAGGCGCCGCCGTCCAGCTTCCCCGACGGGCCGGGCACATTCCCGCGCTCGGCGGTGGTGGTGGTGACGCGGCGCGACGGCGGCAAAGTGAACGCGTGAGGCGCTCGCCGCCTTGACCGTGACGGTTGCATTGTCCCGCAGCCTCGGTCATAGCCCCACCCGGAGGCGCCCGTCTGTGCTGCGGGAGGGCCTATGGACGGCACCATGGCGACCCTGGAATTCACGCGCCGCTTTGCGATGGCGCACCGCCTGCTGGCGGAGCCGCTCGATAAGTGCGCCACCCCGCATGGCCACAATGAACATGTGACGGTGCGGCTCGCGCCGACGGCCAAAATCGCGTTTGGCGGCGACAACCGCTTGGCGAACTTTGCCGCGGTCAAACACCGCTGGCACGGCTGGATCGATGGCGTGGTGGATCACGCCTTCCAGGTCAATGCCGCAGATCCCCTGATCGGGTTCTTCCGCACCCACGAACCGCAGCGCCTGGCGCGGCTGATGGTGTTTCCCGGCGACCCGACCACCGAGGCGCTCTGCTTGGCGTTTTTCCTGAAGTGCCAGGCGATGCTGGCGGCGGAAAATCTGCCTTTCCGCGTCGACAGTGTGCGGGTGGAGGAAACGCCAACCAATGCGGTGCTGCTCACCGCGGGCGATCTTGATGAGACAGAGTGCGGCTTTGCCCCTCAGACCTGGGCGCACCGCGCCGATTTCAGCATCAATGATTTTTGAGGGGCTGTTCCAGAGCCGCGCGCCCCGCGACTGCGGCCTTCTTGAACACCGTCGGCAGGCCCGTCTCCAGTGCGGCCAGATCGCGCCGCTCGCCATCCGGCAGAGTCCGGGCCGCAGCGACAAAAATCCTCAACTCCAAAGCGAAATGCGTGAACACATGGCGCACTGCGCCGGCTTCACGCCATTGCGCTTTGGCCGGGGCGTGGGCCAGCGCATCCGAAAGAGGCCATGGCCCGCCCTCGACCCACGGCGTGGACGGCAGCGCCAGCATGCCGCCCAGCAGGCCCGCCGCGGGGCGGCGGATCAACAATCCCCACCCCTGGGCCGCCAAAAGAAAAGCCGCGCCAAAGCGCTGCGGGCGGGCCGCTTTTGCGGCCTTGCGCGGCAGGGTTTCGGCCGTGCCGTCGGCGGCGGCCTGGCAAAAGCGAAACACCGGGCATTGCGGGCAGCGCGGCTTGCGCGGGGTGCACATGGTCGCGCCCAGATCCATCAATGCCTGGGCGTAATCACCGGGCCGGTCGCTGGCCACCAAGGCGGCCGCCGCCGCGCGCAGCGCCGGCTTGGCCCCCGGCAGCGGCGTTGAAATCCCCGCGATCCGCGCCATCACGCGCTCAACATTGCCATCCACCACATTGGCGGCCTGATCAAATGCGATCGCGGCAATGGCCGCACCGGTATAGGCGCCAACACCCGGCAGCATCCGCAAGCCGGCCTCATCCTGCGGCCAGCCCTGCACCGCCGCCAGCCGCGCCGCCGCCAGCAGATTGCGCGCGCGGGCATAATAGCCAAGCCCGGCCCAGGCCTGCATGACCGCGCTGTCATCGGCGTCGGCCAGCGCCTGCACCGTCGGCCAACGCGCCAGGAAATCCCGGTAATAGGGGATCACCGCCGCCACCGTGGTTTGCTGCAGCATCACCTCCGACAGCCACACATGATACGGATCGGGTCTGCGCGCGCCCCGCACCCGCCACGGCAGATCGCGCCCGGCCGCGTCATACCAGGCCAAAAGCGCACGCCGAAACGCTTTGCGAAAATCGCCGCTTCCCCGAATCGCCGACTCACCAGCGGTTAACGCCCCGACATTCGCGTTCACTGTTTTGCAACCTTCCGCCCGACTCAATGGAGGCATGATGCCCCGGCTCGCCCTGCCCAGAAACCGTTTTCCCAAACGCCCCCTGGCGCGTCCGGATTCTGTGCGCGCCGCCGCCGCGGAATCTCCGGATCTGGAAGCCCGCGCCGCCGCCTTGCTTGAAGCCCGCCGCGGCCGCGGGGTGATCAAGGCCCCGCCAAAAGCGGGGGCAGTCGCCGCCCGGATCGTGAGACCGCTGGTGCCCCCGGGACAAAAATCGATCGCCGATATCCGGCGTCAATGGGATGAAATTGTGGGCGAAAAGCTCGCCCGCCTGACAGCGCCGGAAAAACTCACGAAAGGGCCCGATGGCCTGGTCTTGACAATCACGGTTGCCGGTTCGGCCGCCCCGTTCGTGCAACATCAGACGCCCCTGTTCCTGGAGCGCTTGCGTCTGGCCGGCGCCGATGTCGTGGCGATGACCATGAAGCAAGGCGCGATCAGCCCGCGCGTGGCGCCCAATATCCGCCCCCTCGCCCAG
>JBIKVO010000172.1:0-6656 GCA_044356795.1 Caulobacterales bacterium | reverse complement strand
CGGCGGCGGCGCCGGACGGGCGGCGTAGCCGGGCGCGCGATAGGGGGGGGGCGCCATGGGGTTGGGCATCGGGGGCGTCGGCATCGGGGGCGGTGCGGGCGGCTGCGGCGGGGACGTCAATGCGCGCAGGCGCGCCGTGGCGAGATCGGCGAAGGCGCCATGCGGGCCATAGTAATCGAGATAAGTGCGATAGGACTCCGCATCGCCGCGGCTATCCACCCGCTTCCAGAACGCCACCTCCTCCATCATCCGGCCTTCCGGGGGCGGCGGCGCTCGCGCGGCCGGCTGGGGCGTCTGGGGCTGGTATTGCGGCGGCGGCTGCGGCGAGAATGGCGGCGGAAACTGCGGTGCGGCCTGCAGCGCCGATCGGCCCGAAGCCCCTGGGAAAGGGTGGACAATGCCCGCCCCGCCGCCGACGGCCGCCCGGCTGCGGCTGAACTCCACCATCCGGCGGACATGGCCAATCACCACCGCAAGTTCTGGTTGGTCGGGGTCGCCGGCCCAGTATTGGAAAGAATGCTGCAAAGCGGCGTTATAGTCGGCCGGAGCGGGGGCGCCGCCCAAGCGCGCCAGGACCATTTTACCGGCGCGAAAGGCGCGATCCGCAGCATCCAGGAACAGGCGCGACCGCGAGGAGGCTGGCGTCCACAAGACGACCACAGCCGGGCTGGCATCGATCGCGTCCATCACCGACGCGCTGCGCGAAACGTTAAGACCAGCATCCTGCAAGGCAATCGCCATGGCTTCGGCAAACGCCTGGTCTTCCCGCACGAACGCTACAAACACATCAGACATGGCTTCGTCCGGCTCGCTGTCAAAGTCACCCTATCCCACACCGCCGCGCGCCTCTGACCGGATTGCACCAGCGCCCGTGCAGATCCACCCAATCAGGCCCACCCAATCAGGCCCACCCCCATCAATCTATGCTGGGATCGCGCAAATTGCGAATTCCCCTGCGCGGGGCGGCTGGCCTCGCTCCTCGAATAGCGGCTTAACACGGCGCGGTTAAGGCTTCCGCCGGCCCAACTGCGAAACTTTATCCCGCCGTTTCGGTTGCCCGGTTCCCCATCGCGGCCACGGCCGGCGCGGCCCGCAGGGCCTGCACCGCCGTCTTGACGCCATAAGCGGCGGCGATCAGCGGGGCGGTTTCCCGCCCCGCTTGGCACAGCACACGTGCGCCCTGCATCGCCGACAGCATCAAATGGCCCAGCCGCGCCGCTTGCGCCGGGGCCAAGCCGCGCTCCACCGCCACATCCCCACTGCGCCCGCCATCTGCTGAACACTGCATCTGTCGCCGCGCGCAGGCGCTCGATCCCGATCCGACCCTGTCTGGTCGGTGCGGGATTGTCCTGGGGCCGGTCGGGTGGGTTGAGCGATGCATGCCGAAACCATGCACCGTCATCAAAGGAGACCATCCTTGTCCCGCACTTTGATCGTCGCCGCCGGCCTCGCGCGGGTTGGGCTGGCGGTTCTCGCCGTCGCCGCCGACGAAAACACCGCGCGCGCAAGGCATCGCCGCGTGTCGTGTGGCGATCGCCGAAAAGTCCGGCGTTGAAGCCACTCCGGCCAAGATTGACTTTCGCCGCAGCGAAACCCGCGGCCGCATGGTCAATGTCCACTTCACGGTGAAGGCTGATGGCGTGGGCGTGGGCGTGGGCGTGGGCGTGGGCGTGGGCGTGGGCGTGGGCGTGGGCGTGGGCGTGGGCGTGGGCGTGGGCGTGGCGCGCTGGGTCTATGTGCGCCGCGATGCGACGGTGTCTGAGGTCACCCTCGATGCCGCCCTGGAAGCGCATGGGAAGGCGGCTGCCGCCACCGCCGCGCGCTCATGCATTTTCCGATCCCATGGAATCGGAACGGCGTTGCCTGGCGCGCCTCCTGGCTCAGTCGACACCAGTCGGCCGCAGACCCCATCGGGGACAGATATGGGCGTTCTCCGATCGGTTCGCAGAACGCCCTTTTGTCTTGATCTTGTGGTGTATTCGCGCCGGGCCGGGGGTGCTCAGCGCGTGTGGGTGGTCCGTCTGTGCAGCACTCTGCGATACACATCGAGATTGAATTGCGCCCCGGTGATGCCGGTATGCTCTAGCGGCACGCTGGTTTCCGGCGGCAGCCCCAGCGCCGCCGCCAGCGCCGCGCCGTGCATGCGCTGATAGCCAAGCCCAAACGCCATCGAGGGGATATCCAGCACCTGGTAATGATACAGGGCGCGGAAGGCTTCGCCATGTTCGGCCAGCAGGGCGGTGAGGAAGGCGCGGTCAAACCACACATTGTAGGCGGTGAAGGTCACAGCGCGCCCGGCGGCGATCCGGTGATGAAACGCAATGATCTGCTGAACGGCTTCGGCCTCGCTGATTGCGCCATGCGTGCGCCAATAGGTCACGTCAAAGCCATTCACCGCCCGCGCCCCATCGCTGATCCGCTCGGGGTGGGTCGGCATGATTTTTACATACAAGCGGCCCAATTCGCGCCCTTCAAGATCGGTGTAGATCAAGCCGGCATCGATCATTTCGTGAAAGCTGGGATCAAGGCCAGTCGTTTCGACATCGACGATGGCGAGGATTGACGGCTCCTCGGCGGGCGTTTGGGCGCCCGCCATACCCGCCGCCATGACCATGGCCCCAAGCCACAACCCGGCTGCCGCCAATGCGCGCATCAGCGTTCCCCTGCCTGGAAAGCACCCCTCATCACGCGCCCGGCCAGACCGCAACGCCAATCCACAGCGGATGCAGCCAGATGATAAACGCCGCCGACGCCGCAAGACCGCCCACGATCGCCGCCCCATCGCCGATCAGCGCATGGGGCCCCGCGACCGGCGGGCTGGCAAGGCCGGCCTTTTCACGTCGCGCAAGCGATAGTCGCGTGCCCACCGCCCAGGCGAGAAATGCGCCAAACACCAGCACCGAGGCGAGATCGCCGTTGGCGAGCAGGTGCGCCAACGCCCACACTTTCACGCCCAACACCATGGGGTGTTTGACCGCAGCCTTGATGCGCCCAGCGGGGGCATATGCAGCCGCGAGCAGAATGAAGGCAATCGGCGCCAGCACCAGCGACAGATGCTTTGCCCATGTCGGCGCTTCATAGAGGATAAGCGGCGCCGTCAGACGGGCTTCGCCATAGCCAATGATGATCAAGGCAAACCCGGCAATCGAGGCAAGGCTGTAGAGCCCCTTCCACGGCCCAAGCCCCATGCGCGCCACAGCGCCTGCACGCAGGCCCTTGGGCCATTGCGCCGCGTGGACGCCCAAAAACAGAACAAGACCAAGGACCAGCAATGTCATGGCCAAGACTTAGCGCATGTTCGTACGGCTTGCCAGCGCGGCGACATGGGTCGTCCTCGGCCAGATCCAAGTGGAAGCCCTGGTTAGATGGCGAGGGGGCGTAGTCTGCGAACCCATCGCCAGGCTTGAAACCAAGTCGACGATACGACGCCGCGGCAGGCGCATAATCGTGCGTGGTTCCAGTCTCCAGGCTGACCCGCATGAAGCCGCGCGTGCCGGCTGCATGCAGAAAATGCGTCAGAGTCGCGGCGGCCACGCCCTTGCGACGATGCCCAGGCGTTGTGCGCATCGACTGTATGTCACCATGTGCGGGCGACAGCGTCTTGAGAGCGTCCATGCCAGTGCGGGCGGCGCCGTCTTGGGCGGTGAAGAGACTGACGCCCGGGGCGCGCAGCGCGTCTGCGCCAAGCGCAAGGCTGAACCCCTGCGGGGTGTTCGCGCGAGCCTGACCCCCATGGTGGGCGATCAAGTCGAGGACGGCTTGGTCTGTGAAGTCAGCTGTGCGGATGGTGAAAGCGGCGTTCAATGGAGCGCCGCCTAAACGTCATGGAATGGATCCGCCGCCAAACCTGACCGTTTGATCCCAAACGGCGTAATGTCTGTGGTCTGGAAAGGTCGGGCTCGGTCGCGCGTGATCGGTTCAATAAACGAGAAGTGTGAACGTTTTGGTGGGGCACAGGAATGTTGCAGATCGACCAAAACAGGCCAAAACCGACCAAGACAGGCGCTGGAGTGGGCACGCGGGGCACAGAAGGCCCGAATACTGCTCGAAGCAGAATGTCGAGACGGGTGAAAAAGCGATATGAAAAGGTCAGAAGGTCGGGGGCTCGGCCCCGATGGCCCTTAGGACTCCGGCCTAGCCTTCCGGCAGGCTGGTCGTTGGGTTTTCGCGCCCGAGAACGCGCACGATCTGCACGCCGGTCGCGTCAGTGCGATAATGGATGGAAGGCACGACATAGGCGAAACGCCTATACCCTGCGCCAATGTGATCGACTGCTGGCCAGAATTGCGGGTTCTCCGCGATGGTCTCGAAGCGCGCGATCAGCCCGTCATCATACTGGTCCGCCGCATTCATCCCGAACCGGCCGATGCCCCAAACATGGCGGCGCTCAAGGTCTGCATCCGCCGCTTTCTCGATTTCGATAGATCGGGCCCGACCTCGTCGGATTGTGCTCCGGGGCGCTGGCGGGGTATAGGCTGGTTTTGGGCTTGATCTGAATGGGGAAGGGTGCTGGACAACCCTTGTCCCGCTTGGCGCCGCCAGAGGGACTCAAACCCCCGATCGTCTGATTACAAATACGTGTTGCAAATACGTGTTGCAAATACGTGTTGCAAATACGTGTTGCAAAGCAGCAGGTGCTCTGCAAAGCACTGCCGCTTCGCATCCGACGCGCCTAATTGTCCAGAAAACTTCGCAGCTTCCTTGACCGAGACGGATGCTTAAGCTTGCGCAGCGCTTTAGCCTCGATCTGGCGGATGCGCTCGCGCGTCACCGAAAACTGCTGGCCCACTTCTTCCAGCGTGTGATCGGTGTTCATGCCGATGCCGAAGCGCATGCGCAGCACGCGTTCCTCGCGCGGCGTGAGTGAGGCCAGCACCCGCGTCGTGGTTTCGCGCAGGTTCGATTGGATCGCGGCGTCGACGGGCAGGATCGCACCTTTGTCTTCGATGAAATCGCCGAGATGTGAATCCTCCTCGTCCCCAATCGGGGTTTCCAGGGAGATCGGCTCCTTGGCGATTTTCATCACCTTGCGCACTTTTTCCAGCGGCAAACCAAGCTTTTCAGCCAACTCTTCCGGCGTCGGTTCGCGCCCGATCTCGTGCAGCATCTGGCGCGAAGTGCGCACCAGCTTGTTGATCGTCTCGATCATATGGACAGGAATGCGGATCGTGCGCGCCTGATCCGCGATCGAACGCGTGATCGCCTGCCTGATCCACCATGTCGCATAGGTGCTGAACTTGTAGCCGCGGCGATATTCGAACTTATCGACCGCCTTCATCAGGCCGATATTGCCCTCCTGGATCAGATCGAGGAATTGCAGGCCGCGATTGGTGTATTTCTTGGCGATCGAAATCACGAGGCGCAGATTGGCCTCGACCATTTCTTTCTTGGCTTGCCGCGCTTCCCGTTCGCCCTTCTGAACGGCGTGCACGATGCGGCGATACTCATCGATCGGCATCCCGGTTTCTTGCGCCAGCGACGCAATCTCAGAGCGGATGCGATTGATGCCGTCACGCTCGTCCTCAACGAAGGCGCGCCAGGCCTTGGTGCGCGTTTTGACCTTGTCGCACCATTTCGGGTCCAGCTCGCCGCCCTGATAGGCCTCCAGAAAGCCAATGCGCGGAATGCCGCTGGCTTCGGCCAGGCGCATCAAACGGCCCTCAAGCTGGATCAGCTTGCGGTTGATGGCGTACAGCTGCTCAACAAGGCTCTCGATCCGCGCATTGTTGAGTTTCAACTTTTTCAACTCTTCGATGATGCGGGTTTGCAGGCCCTCATAATTCTCCATCTGCGCGGCTGGCAGGCCCTTGCCCTTCAGGCGCAGATCCAGGCGCTTGTCCTGCAGCGCACGGAACGCTTCGAACGCCTCCGCGATCACATCCAGCGTGCCCATCACGCCTTCCCGCAATTCGGCTTCCATCGCCGACATGCTCATGGTTGCGCCGTCGTCGAAATCGTCGCCGTCGCCGCCCTCGCCGCCTTCTGCGCCTTCGACCGGTTCGGGCGGTTCTTCCTCCTCGCTGATCGCGGTCGGCGGTGCGCCGCCATGCTCGGCGCCATACATGGCTTCAAGGTCGATGATGTCGCGCAGCAAAATCTGCTGGCTGCGCAATTCATCGCGCCACACCATGATCGCCTCAAAGGTCAGCGGGCTCTCGCACAGGCCGCGGATCATCGCATCGCGACCGGCCTCAATCCGCTTGGCGATGGCGATTTCGCCCTCGCGCGACAGCAATTCCACGCTGCCCATCTCGCGCAGATACATCCGCACCGGATCGTCCGTGCGGTCGGCGTCTTCGCGGGTATTGGTCACCGGCGGCTTGCCGTCGTCGCGCGCGACAACGTCGCGGCCGGTTTCTTCGGCGGCGGTTTCGAGGTCTTCTTCGCTCTCGATCACATTGATGCCCATTTCACTGAGCTGGGCGTAGATGTCCTCGATCTGGTCGGAGGAGACTTCCTCACTGGGCAGGATCTTGTTCAGCTCATCGATGGTCACCCAGCCGCGCGTCTTGGCGGCCTTGATCATCTTTTTGACCGCCGCATCGGTGAGATCGAGCAAGGGGCCGTCCGGCGTCTCTTCCTTTTCGGGCGCTTCGGCTTCGGTTTTGCTCATTGCGGGCTTGGTCTCCGGGCGGGAGGGCGGTGCGGGCGGGGAG
>JBIKVO010000002.1:0-22060 GCA_044356795.1 Caulobacterales bacterium | reverse complement strand
TCAAGTGCAAGGGTCCGACGAAGATTGAGCATCGCCCTGGCGCGGTCACTGGATAGATGTCCATGGTGCGCAGTGGACCGACGAACCATCTTCACATCCAGTTTATGACGCAGTAGCACTAGGCCTGCACGAATCATGTCGTTGCCGGCGCCGCCGGTGATCTGATCATTTTCCGCAGCCAGCCGCGATCTCCAGTTGTTAGATATTGGCGAGTGCCAGCGAGGCGGCGCCGCTGACGTTGAGCACTGCCGTCGCGTCGGACTGCGCAAAAGCGACAGCATCCGTGACCGAGCGCACATCGACATCGGCGACGTCAACGCCTGCACCGCCATCAAACGAGCCGCCGGAAACGTCACCGGCCACGCCAGACACCACCCCCTCCACAATCCCAGTGCGCCCATCATAAAGATCTTCACCATTGCCCAACTGGACATTACCGGTAATAGGTGCCGCGTTTTCGATATTGTCGGCGCCGTCATCGAGAGTGATTGCGCCAGTGATGACGCCCGTATTGACGATACGCGTGACGACCCCGCCATTAAACTGTTCATCAATCGCCGTGCGCGCCTCAATCCGGCCGGTATTAATTATCGTGGTGTCGCGCACGCCGTTGAAGGCGTCGATCAACCCAAGGGCAATGCCAATTTCGCGGGCACTGGGGGAGGCGATCGCGATGATTAGTCCATTGCTCTCGAAATAACCGCCATTGGTCCACAGCGCGACGGCTTCCCTCGCCCCACCTTCCGCGCGTATGAGGCCGCCATTGAAGAAATTGGCGAAGGGCGTGCAGACAGCGCTGGCAATATCTTCAATCGCGATGAGCTCACCGGTGGGCATGTTATGCACGCGCCACATGTCGCTGAACGGCGTCGGCATATTCTGGTCTTAGGTGCTGATCTCCACCGCGTAATGGTTTGAGGCCTCCGCGATCATCCGCCTGCTATTGATGATCGTAGGCGTAAAGCTCGACGCGCGAATAACAAACGTCTCGGCGTTGGCCGATGACGACGAGATAAGCCCATGATTGGCGACGATTATGTTAGATCATGACAGGCTTTGACCGATGACCAACAATATCATGCCGCCGCTGTCTTGTTCAGATGCGGTGTCAATCGCGCGCATTGTGCCGAAATTGGTGAAGTTCGGCATGTCGGGCAGGAGACTATTGCCGGTGGGATTGCCGAACTGCCATTGTTCCTGAGCAGCATGGATTAACCAATAGGCCGTCTTGTCGGCGAAATTTGTTGGCCGAAGAGTCAATGTCTGACCAGAAGAATTGATGAAGTCTTCATCGATCAGCGTGGCAGAAAAGGCCATCGCTCTTATCTCAGATGGCGTGCATCACACGCGCAATAATAACCACCCTACCCAAACAGGGGCGCTTTTGGATACAACCCGACGAACACCGCTCTGATCCGAATTTGACGCACGCAACGCCCAACCCAGAGCCCCCATTCGTTTTGACGGGGGCCGCTTTTGAAGGGAACTTGACTGCGCCAGGAAGAGACCAGCGCGGCGAGGCTGCCACACTCCATCCCTGGCTGCATCCGCCTCCCCCCTTGCCCCCCCTTGTCCCCCGCGGGCTTGACCGCTAAGCGGGTGAAATGACAGAACGCCCGTCCTCCTATTCCTTCGAACAGCTGCTCGAAAGCGGCCACGGCCGCCTTTTTGGGGCCGACAACGCCCAACTCCCGCTGCCGCCGATGCTGATGTTCGACCGCATCACCGAGATCAGCGAGACTGGCGGGGCCTATGACAAGGGCCGCATCTGCGCGGAATTTGACATCCACCCGGACCGCTGGTTCTTCCAGTGCCACTTTGAGGGCGATCCCGTGATGCCGGGATGCCTCGGCCTTGACGCCATGTGGCAACTGGTCGGCTTTCATCTCGGGTGGCTGGGCGCGCCAGGCAAGGGCCGCGCCTTGGGCGTGGGTGAGTTGAAGTTCAAGGGGCAGATCAATCCCAGCGCCAATCTGGTGCGCTATGAAATTGATTTCAAAAAGGTCTTTATGCGCAAGCTTGTGCTGGGTGTAGCCGACGGGGTGACAATCGTCGATGGCGTCCCCAGCTATTTTGCAAAGGATTTGAAAGTCGGCCTGTTCAGCCCCGAGCAACTCGCGACCGGCGTCTCAGAATGACCACAAAAGCAGCGGCATGGGAACAAGACGCCACACGCGCGCCCTAGCCGGCCTCGGAGGAAAGACAAGCATCCATGACCCGTCGTGTCGTTGTCACCGGATTGGGGATAGTGTCGTCCATCGGCGACAATGCCCAGGAAGTCACCGCCAGCCTGCGTGAGGCCCGCTCCGGCGTGCGCTTCGCCGAGGACTACGCCGCCCATGGATTCAAGTGTCAGGTGCACGCGGCGCCGACCTGCGATTGGGAATCCATCGTGGACCGGCGCGCCGCGCGCTTTTTGGCGCCGGGAACCGGCTACGCGCATGTCGCAATGGAGCAGGCGCTTGCAGACGCCGGCCTCGAAAGCAAAGAAATCTCCCATGAACGCACCGGCCTGATCATTGGGTCCGGCGGACCGTCAACGCGCGCTATTGTCGCCGCCGCCGATGTCACCCGCGAAAAACAGAGCCCCAAGCGGATTGGCCCGTTCGCGGTGCCCAAAGCGATGAGTTCGGGCGCGTCGGCCGCACTGTCGACCTGGTTCAAAATCCGCGGGGTGAATTATTCGATCAGCTCTGCCTGCGCGACGAGTGCACACTGCATTGGCGCGGGCGCTGAACAGATCCAATGGGGCAAGCAGGATATCGTGTTTGCTGGGGGCTGCGAAGAACTTGATTGGACGCTGTCGGCGCTGTTTGACGCGATGGGCGCGATGAGTTCCAGCTACAATGATCGCCCGTCTGTGGCCTCGCGCGCTTACGACAAAAACCGCGATGGGTTCGTGATTGCCGGCGGGTCGGGCGTTGTTGTTCTGGAAGAGTACGAACACGCCAAGGCGCGCGGCGCAAAAATTTACGCAGAGCTTGTGGGATATGCCGCCACGTCGGATGGTTTCGACATGGTGCAGCCGTCGGGCGAGGGCGCGGTGCGCGCGATGCGCATGGCGATGAAGGACGCCGGCAGGCGCACGATTGATTATCTCAATCCGCACGGCACATCGACGCCGATCGGCGACATCAAGGAAATGGAAGCGGTGCGCGAAACCTTCGGCGCCCAGGCGCCGCTGATTTCGTCGACCAAATCGCTCACCGGACATTCGCTGGGTGCGGCTGGCGCGCAGGAAGCGATTTATTCCCTGCTGATGATGAAAAACGGCTTTGCCGCTGAAAGCGCCCACATCGAAGAGCTTGACCCCGCGTTTGCCGATTTGCCGATTTTGCGGGCCCGCAAAGACCTCGAATTGACCACCGTAATGAGCAACTCGTTCGGCTTTGGCGGCACCAATGCATGCCTGGTGTTTTCGCGCGCGTGACGGTGCGTCGCTCCATCATTGTGATGGGCGTGGCAGGCTGTGGGAAGACCACGCTGGGCGCGGCGCTGGCGGGTCGATTGATGCGGCCTTTCATCGACGCTGACGATCTGCATGACGCCGCCGCGCGCGCAAAAATGGCGGCGGGCGTTGCGCTCAACGTTTCGGATCGTGCGCCGTGGCTTGCGCGCCTGAATACCGCGCTGCGTGCAACACCGGACACAGTTCTTGCCTGCTCAGCCTTGCGCGCAGAATATCGCGATACACTGCGCGCGGGCATGCAACAGGCGCCCTTGTTTGTGTATCTGCATGCGCCGCGCGATGTGATCGCTACACGCTTGGCCAGTCGGGCCGGACACTTCTTTTCACCCGCTTTGCTCGACAGCCAATTTGCAACGCTGGAGCCGCCGGCCGATGCGCTGACGCTGGATGCTGCAGAACCATTGGCGGTCTTGGTGGAGCGTGTTGCAACGGTTGCGGGCTGATCGGCGCCCGTTTCATCCACTCTTCTCCTTCCAGGCGAAATCGTGTCGCGAGCGACACAAATCCGAGACAATCGCTTTGACAACCCCTTGCAAAACGGGGTTTCGACTTGTCGGCTTGGCGACCCCGGGTGTCTGTCCCTCAATCATTAACACTGCAGCGCGGTCGCGCGCCTGGGGGAGGGACCCGTCTGATGTCGTTCATGGTGAAGTCGAACAAGTCGAATGTGAAACTGCGCTCGCGCCTTGCCGCCGCCCTGCTCGCGGCTAGCGCCCTGATCCCGCTCAGCGCGCCGGCCTTTGCCCAAACCGTCGATGGCGAGATTGTCGTCACCGCGCGCCTGCGCGAAGAGGCAGCCAAAGACGTGCCGGTCTCGATTTCGACCTATTCGGCGGAGGATTTGGAAACCGTCACCGCTGGCGGCGCCGATCTCACCTTCCTCGCCGGGCGCACGCCGAGCGTGAATGTGGAAAGCTCGTTTGGGCGCACTTTCCCGCGGGTATATATCCGCGGTCTCGGCAACTCCGATTTCGACCTCAACGCCTCGCAGCCCGTATCGATCGTGATGGACGATGTGGTGCAGGAAAACCCGGTGCTGAAGGGTTTCCCGGTGTTTGACGTCAACCAGATTGAAGTCCTGCGCGGCCCGCAAGGCACGCTGTTTGGCCGCAACACTCCAGCCGGCGTGCTTAAATTCAACAGCAACCGACCCGGCGTCGGCGCGCCCAACTATGTCAAGGTTGAGGCGCGCAGCCTTGGCGGGATTTCCGTCGAAACCGCCTCTGACTTTGGCGACAATACCATGCCGTTTACCATGCGCGCGTCGGCCCTGGTCAATACTCAAGACGACTGGGTGGATAACCGCGCGCCCGGCGCCATCGCCCAACTCGGCGGCTACACCGATATCGCGCTGCGCCTGCAGGCCCGTTACAGCCCGAACAGCGACCTTGACATGAGCCTCAATCTGCATGGCCGCGAGTTTGACGGTACGGGGCAATTGTTCCGCGGCAATGGCATTCGCACCGGCGGCGGCCTTGCCGGCGGTTTTGATCGCGAGACGGTGTTCTACGATGGCGGCGCCAACAATCCGCAAGTGCTGCGCACATATGGCGCGGTTGGCAAAATCGATTGGGATTTGGGCGGCCTGATACTGACCAGCATCACCGGCTATGAAACCATCGACGAATTCTTCAGCCGCGGCGATATCGATGGCGGTGTGGCGGTGGCGCCCCCGGCTTCGGCGGTGACGGCATTCCCGTCCGACACCTCCGATGCTGTCGCCGATCATGAGCAGATCACCCAGGAATTGCGCCTGTCGAACACCGATGGCGGCGCGGTGCAATGGCTGATCGGCGCTTATTATTTCAAGGAAGAACTGGGCATTGAATCGCTCGCATATGCCGGTCCCACCGCCACCTTCAGCCGCGCCACGTTGCAGCAAGACAGCGACGCCTGGGCGGTGTTCGGCTCAGCCAGCATCAAGCCGACCGACGCGCTGACCCTCACGGCGGGCGTGCGCTATTCCGACGACCAGAAAGATTTTGTCGGCACCGGCACGCTGGGCGGCGCTGTCACCCGGCGCGCCAGTGTCGGCGATAACGCGTTCAGTTGGGATCTGTCGGCTGTGTGGGAGCTGAACCAGGACGCCAACGCCTATGCCCGCATCGCGCGCGGCTATCGGGCGCCCGCGATCCAAGGGCGGCTGCTGTTCCCCGGCCCCGGCGCCCAGATCACCACCGCTGAGAGCGAATTCCTGACCTCCTACGAGGTCGGCTACAAGGCGGTGTATTTCAACGGCATGGTGCGCGCGGACGCATCGGTGTTTTACTACACCGTCGATGATCAGCAGTTCACCGCGATCGGCGGCGCCGGCAATTTCAACCAATTGCTGAACGCAGAAGAAGGCGTTGGCCAGGGCTTTGAGGCCGACATCGAATACACGCCCAGCGAAAACTGGGCGTTCAAACTCGGCGTCGCCTACAATGACACCGAGATCAAGGATCCGGCCTTGACAATTGCCGTGTGCGGCGCTCCGTGTTCCGTACTGGACCCGGTGACCGCCGGCCTTGCCCGTATCAATGGCAACAGCTTCCCCAACGCCCCGGAATGGACCGCCAATCTCGCCGCCAAATGGCAAACCCGCCTTGCCGACGGCGCCGGCATGTTTGTCTCCACAGACTGGGCCTACAAAGGCGAGACCAATTTCTTCCTCTATGACAGCCGCGAATTCCGCGAGGACGGCTTCTGGGAGGGCGGCCTGCGCGCCGGCTGGATGACGCCGGATGATCGTTTCGCGGTGACGGTGTTTGGCCGCAACATCACCGATGAGGAGCGCCTCGTCGGCGGCATCGACTTCAACAATCTGACGGGATTCCTGAATGCACCGCGCATTTATGGCGTGGAGCTGAAGGCGAGCTTTTAGCCCGGTTTGCTTGCGAGAGGACAGCCCGCCCGCTGCGCCCCACACGATGGGCCCGGCGGGCGGATCGCCGATGGCCCCAAGGTGCGCCGCCGCTCGTGCGCGCCTTTCGCATGTGCAGCAATTGACTTTGACGCCCAGGCGCTGCACAACCGCCCACGTCGCAGACGTGCGCCTCCGGCGGCAAGGGTGCGGCTTCGGCCACAGCGTTTTCCACCGTCTTCGCATCAGCGCCTGCGTTTCCGCTGATTTTTGCACCAGGCCACACACTCCATGACCGATGCGTCCGCGTCATTAGACGCGCCCGCCCTGCCCGGCTCCTTTGACGACTTGGGCCTGTCTGCGCCCTTGCTGCAGGCGATTGCCGACACCGGCTACACCACGCCAACACCGATCCAGGCGCAAGCGATTCCCAAAGTACTTCAGGGCCGCGATGTGCTGGGCATTGCCCAGACCGGCACCGGCAAGACCGCGTCATTCACGCTGCCGATGATAGAGATTTTGGCGCAGGGGCGCGCCAAGGCTCGCATGCCGCGTACCCTGATCCTGGAGCCGACCCGCGAATTGGCCGCCCAGGTTGCCGAGAGCTTCGACAAATACGGCAAGTTCCACAAGTTAACCAAAGCGCTGCTGATTGGCGGAGTTTCATTTGGCGATCAGGACGCGCTGCTCAGCCAGGGCGTTGACGTGCTGATCGCTACACCGGGGCGGCTGATTGATCATTTTGAGCGCGGCAAACTGTTATTGTCCGGCGTGCAGGTCATGGTGGTCGATGAGGCCGACCGCATGCTCGACATGGGCTTCATCCCCGACATTGAGCGCATCTTCAAACTGACGCCGTTTACCCGCCAGACGCTGTTTTTCTCCGCCACAATGCCGCCGGAAATCACCCGGCTGACGGATCAGTTCCTGCAGAATCCGGTGCGCGTCGAAGTCAGTCGTCCGGCCACCACCGCGTCCACCATCACCGCCAAGATTGTGAAGATCCCAGCGAACGATCCGCGCACGCGGCGCGCAGCCCTACGGGCGGTATTGAACGCCAGCACAATCAAAAATGGCATCATCTTCTGCAATCGTAAAACCGATGTGGATGTGGTGGCGAAATCGTTGCAGCGCCACGGCTTTGACGCTTCGCCGATCCATGGCGATCTGGATCAATCACTGCGCACCAAAACGCTCGATCGCTTCCGCAACGGCGAATTGAAACTGCTGGTGGCCTCTGATGTGGCGGCGCGCGGGCTGGATATTCCCGAAGTCAGCCACGTGTTCAATTATGAGCCCCCGCGCCATGCTGATGATTATGTTCACCGCATCGGGCGCACCGGGCGCGCGGGGCGCTTGGGGGAAGCGTTGACGCTGGTTGCGCCGTCCGACTCCAAATCCCTTGCGGCGATCGAGAAACTCACCGGCAAACCGATTGAGGTGTCCGACATTGACGGCGCACCGCAGGAGCCGCTGGGCGACGGCAAAGATCTGGGCGGCCGGGGTCGGCGCGCGGAAGAGTTGAAAAGGGAACGGCGCGAACGCCGCAGCAGCGGCGGTCCAAGAGGCGTTCAGCGCACCGAGGATGCAGGCGGCGGCACGGAAGACCGCCGCGGTCGTGATCGCCACCGCGGCGGCGGCGACGACGCGGGCGTCTTGGGCTTCGGCGATTTCACGCCGGCCTTCTTGACCCGCGTTGGCAAGCCAACGCCAGCCGCGGCCGAAACCGAAATCGAACTCGATCTCGATGAAGACAACGCCAGCGAAGCGTGAATGTTCCCAGGCGTTCAATCGTGAACCGCTTGGAACAGCTTTGGCGCCGGCGGAATGGCCCCATTGCTGACCACGTGGACGCCCTCCCAGATCATCCCGCCCGCAGCAAGCACGATCACGATGATGCCCACCATCGCGATCCAGCGGTGCTTTTGCACAAGGCCGGCGATGAAGGTCGCCGCGATCCCCATCAGCATCACCGACACCACCAGGCCAAACGCCATGATCGCCGGCCGATCCGACGCCAGCGCGCCAATCGCCACGACATTATCGAGGCTCATGGTGACATCGGCGATCAGCACCGAACTCAAAGCCGACCAGAACGTAACCGCGCGCGGCTTGGCGCAGGGTTCGGCGTGGGCGGCCGCCTCAAGGCCAGCCTCCATCGAGGTGTGGCCGTATACATCGCGCCACATTTTCCAAGACACCCAAAACAGAAGCAGTCCGGCCGGGATCAAGAACCACTTGTTGGCGACAAGCGCCCCCACCATCAGCGCGAACAGAATCCGCAGCGCCAGCGCCATGGTGATGCCGATCACCACCACCCGGCGGCGCTGTACGGCCGGTAACGCCGACGCAGCAAGACCAACAGCAATGGCATTGTCGGCCGCCAGCGCAATATCGATCCACACGACGCCCATCAGCATCACAGCATCCGCCCGGAATGCGTCCATGGCCCCCTCGCTCCTGGCTATGCAAGCGCCGGTTTGTGTCGCAAAAGGGAGGTATGCGGATCATATCGGGGATGTTCAAGGGGCGGACGCTGCGGACGCCAACCGGCCGCACCACGCGCCCCACGTCGGATCGCGCGCGTGAAAGCCTGTTCAATGTGCTGGAGCACGCGCCCTGGTCTGAGGGGCTCGCCGGGCGGCGGGTAATTGATCTGTTCGCCGGTTCGGGCGCCTTGGGGCTGGAGGCGCTGTCGCGTGGGGCGGCGTTTGCGCTGTTCGTCGAAACGGACGAGACTGCGCGCGGCGCAATCCGCAACAATATCGAGGCGCTGGGCCTTTTCGGTGTCACGCGCCTGCATCGGCGCTCGGCGTTGGACCTTGGCAAGCGTCCGGCAAGCCTTGGCGCGCCGTTTGATCTTGCGTTCCTCGACCCGCCTTACGGTCAGAACGCAGCGCCCCTTTGCCTGTCGGCGCTGACGGCAGGGGGCTGGCTTGCGCCGAGCGCCCTTGCGGTGGCCGAAACCGAAGCCGAAGCCCTGCTGGCCGCGCCGCCGGGGTTTGAGCTGCTGGATCAGCGCACGACCGGCGCCGCCGCGATCACGGCGCTGCGCTGGCACGGGCCGCTATAGAGTTGAGGGTTTACGGCGCCCCACACGCCGCATTGGCTTGGCTGTTCGTGACCACCGCCCCTCTGGCGGCCGCCTCGCGCAGCACCGCACATGCGCCCGCCCGTTCGCCCAGAACCGCCAATACCCGCGAGAGCTTATTGGCCTCCAGCGCCAGCGCAGCCAGATCGCCCCGCTGTCGCTGCAGCGCCAGCGCCTCGCGGTACAGGCCGGCGGCGGCGCGGAAGTCCTGCGCCTCCACCGCATAATCCCCAAGCCGCCCCAGCACAAATGCGCGCCCTTGTGCACGACGGATCAGCCCCAGCGTCTTGCGCAGCAGATCTGCCGCCCGCAGCCGGTTCGCGCTTCGGCCCGCTTCCAGCGCGTCCGCCAAAAGCCCCGCGCCGCGGCCCTCCTGGCGCTCCCCCAGGCGGACATGGGTCGCCGCCATCAGCCGCCACAGATCCGCATCTTCGGGATTGCGGTCGATGGCCGCGCTCAACGCCTCATCAGCCCGCGGATCAGAGAGGGCGGTGAACAGCGCCGCACTCGCCCGCACCAAAGCGGGGGCGGACTCGCCGCGCGTCTGCGCCAGCCGCCACAAATCATCAAGCCCCGCTGCGCGCCGGGCGGGATCGGCTGCCGCTTCGATCGCGGCGCGCACGGCTGGGTCTGGATCCTGGACGAGAAGGGTGGCCGCGTCCGTAAAAGCCGCCCGGGCAGCCGCCACAGGCCCATCAGAAACCGTTTGCGCCGAGCCAAATACCACGGCCGCCATCGTCCGGGCCAGCGCAATGGCCTGAGCGCCCGTGAGGTCGCCCGACCGCATCAAGGCCGGCGCCGGCGGAGCCGACTGGGGCAACGCATCTGCCCCCGGCGGGCGCGAAATCACAAAAAGCGCCGCCCCCACCGCGCCCGCTAGCACCAGCATAGCCAGCCCCGCCAGCCAGCTCGGATACAGCCTCATCATCGGGGGGCCATCCATAGGTTTTTGCGGAGAATCCCTGGTCATCACTGTGAGTTTACCCCCCCGCTGCGGCAGAATGCAGGCACACCCTTCAGGCGGGGCATGGACAGAGCGCGTCGGCGCACCATATGCCCCACACGTTATAAAATAGGCCGGCGTCCCTGCGCCGGGCAGGGAATCCTTATGCGTTCAACCTTGATTGCCGCCTCCACCGTTGTTTTGGGGGCGATCACCCTCGCCGCACCCGCCGCCGCCCAGATCCGTGCACCTGAAAGCGCGGTCGAAACCGCCAATGAAGTGGACGAACCCAGCAGCGAGTGGCGCATCTCGGTGGGCGGCGCGGCCCTCCTGCGCCCGGAATGGGACGGGGCGAAGAACCAGGACTGGCTGGTGGCGCCGGATGTGGATGTGCGTTGGAGGGACCAGTTTTTCGCTTCGTTCCGCACGGGGGTGGGTTGGAATCTGGTCAACGAAAACGGCCTGCGGGTCGGCCCCTACGCCAAGCTGAAATTCGGCCGCGACGAAGGGGACGATGTGGCGTTGCGCGGGTTGGGCGATGTGGACCCGACGATCGAGGTCGGCGGTTTTGCGGATTGGGCCTGGGGCCCGGTGCGCGCCAGCCTGGAAATCCGTCAGGGCGTTGGCGGCCATGAGGGCCTGGTGGCGGAAGCCGGCGTCGATGCGCGCGCGCGGTTGGGCGATCAGGTGTTTGTGTCGGTGGGGCCGCGCATCCGTTGGGCGGATGGACAATACACCCAAACCTATTTCGGCGTGACGCCCACACAAAGCGTGCGGTCTGGCCTGCCCGTTTTCACCGCGGGCGGCGGCGTGGAAAGCAGCGGGATCAATGTGTCGGTCGGCTGGCGGCCGAACGATCGCCTCGTGATCACCGCCTTTGGCGAGCAAAGCGTGCTTGACGGCGATGCCGGGGAAAGCCCGCTGGTGCGCCTGCGCGGCGATAAGGACCAGCAGCGCTTTGGCTTGGCGTTTGGGTGGCGACTGGGCGAGTAGGCGCCGATTAGGGGGCGGCGGGCTCGAACGTGAGCCCGTCGTAAACCTCGCTGAGCGGCAGCGTGATATTCACCGCCGTCAAGGCCAACTGCCCCTCAAGCCCCTCGATCGTGGCGATCGACCACGCCTCGTCGCCGCGCGTGCGGCTCCACATCAAAACCGTCGGCCCGTCCGGTTCGATCAACACGATATGGCGCAGGGTCTCGACGAGTTTGTATTCGTCGAGTTTGCGCACCTGATCGATCGTGCGGGTGGACTTCGACAGCACCTCGAAGACGACTGTGGGGGCGGCGGCGGTCATGTCGTCCGGGCCCATCACGCCACAATCAATCGTGACATCAGGTTGGCGCAGATTGCCTGTCGGTATGCGCACGGCGATATCATCGGTGGTCGGTTCGCACGGACCGCCCTTCAGCCTGGGGCGAAGGGACGCGATCAAATTGACGACGATCCGATCATATTTGCGCTTCGCGCCAGCCATCATCTGCAGCGGCTGGCCGGAGACAAGCTCCCAGCGGCCCGGCTGACTTTGGCGCCAATCCAGGAATTCGTCGGGCGTCATGAGGCGGGCGGCGAGATTCATCGCGCGCGTCTCACAATTCTGCCGGATCGGCGCGCAGGGCTTTTGCCAGAGCCAATCGCACGCTCTGAATAATCTCTCCGCCCGCCTCGATCGCGGCGATTTCTGCACTGGGCACGCTGGAACGCATCGCCAGTTCATCAATCGAAAGCCCCGCCGTTTCGCGCCATACCTTCACCGGCGACGCGCCGGCCAAAACGCGTTTGAAGGCCTCAATGGGGAGGCCAGCGATATCATCACGCCGATCATCGAGTTGCGCGCGATAGGCAGCAGCCAAATCCGCAGCATCATCCCGCTCCCGTCGAAGCGCGTCGAAATCGCGCTTCTTCAGGACAACGAGATCATCGACCCCGTCAGTTCTAATCGTTTGAATGTCGATATCAGTCATCTCGATAGGCTTCCCGACGATGGGCGACCAGCACAACCACTGTATCCGGAGCAATCACCCTATAGATAGCACGCCAATCCCCGCTACGCAGCCGCATTCGATCCGATCCCCGCAGACGCGAAATATCCAGCCCGGCGATATCGCCCGCCGCAAGACGCTCCAAGCGCTCGATTAGTCTGTCGCGATCGGGCCCCGGCATGGCCAGCAACCCTCGACGTGCGGCCCGTTCCAAGATCAGCGCCATCACTCACATCCGGAACACGCCAAACCGCGGCTCGCCGATCGGGGCGTTGAGGGCCGCAGCCAAACTCAGCGCCACAACCCGTCTTGTTTGCGCGGGATCAATCACGCCATCATCCCACAGCCGCGCAGTGGAGAAGTAGGGGGAGCCCTCCTCCTCATAGCGCTGACGGATCGGCGCCTTGAACGCGTCTTCATCCTCTGCGCTCCAGCTTTGTCCGCGCGCCTCCATGCCGTCGCGTTTCACCGTCGCTAGCACACTTGCCGCCTGCTCCCCGCCCATCACCGAAATGCGTGCATTCGGCCACATCCACAAAAAGCGCGGCTGATAGGCCCGTCCGCACATGCCATAATTGCCCGCGCCATAAGACCCGCCGATCACCACGGTGATTTTCGGCACCTGCGCACAGCTTACGGCCATCACCATTTTTGCCCCGTCTTTGGCAATGCCGCCGGCCTCATATTTTGAACCCACCATAAAACCGGTAATATTTTGCAAAAACAAAAGCGGGATTTTGCGCTGGCAGCACAGTTCGACAAAATGAGCGCCCTTCATTGCGCTTTCTGAAAACAGCACGCCATTGTTGGCCAGAATGCCCACCGTCATGCCATGGATCTTCGCAAAGCCCGTGACCAGCGTTTCGCCGTAAAAGCGTTTGAACTCGTCAAGCTCAGAGCCATCGACGAGACGGGCAATCACCTCGCGCACATCGTAGGGCTGACGCAGATCAGCCGGAACAACGCCATAAATTTCGTTCGCCTCATAAAGCGGTTCGCGCACAGTCGGCACACCAGGGTTTGGCATTCCGCCCTCGCCCAGATGCGACACAATCCGGCGCGCGAGATAGAGGGCGTGTTCATCATTCATCGCATAATGATCCGCCACGCCCGAGCGGCGCGCATGCACATCCGCCCCGCCCAAATCCTCCGCCGAAATCAATTCTCCGGTTGCCGCCTTCACCAGCGGCGGGCCGCCCAGAAAAATCGTGCCCTGCTTGCGAACGATCACGGTTTCATCACTCATCGCCGGCACATAAGCGCCGCCCGCCGTGCAGCTGCCCATCACCACCGCGATTTGCGGAATACCCGCTGCACTCATTTGCGCCTGATTATAAAAGATCCGCCCGAAATGCTCGCGATCGGGAAACACTTCGCTTTGATACGGCAAGTTCGCCCCGCCACTGTCGACGAGATACACGCACGGCAAATGATTTTCGCGCGCAATTTCCTGCGCGCGCAAATGCTTTTTGACAGTCATGGGATAATAGGCGCCGCCTTTGATCGTGGGGTCATTGCACACGATCATCACCGTGCGCCCCTCTACACGGCCGATGCCACAAATCATGCCGGCGGCGTGCACATCGCCCTCGTACAGTCCGTTGGCCGCCAGCGCGCCAATCTCCAAAAACGGCGAGGCCAGATCGAGCAGCCGTTCGACCCGCTCCCGCGGCAACAGCTTGCCGCGCCCGGTGTGGCGCTTGCGGCTCTCCTCCGACCCGCCGAGGGCGGCTTCCGCGGTTTTCTCCCGCAACTGCGAAACAAGCGCCCCCATGGCGGCGGCGTTGGCGGCAAAGCCGGGCGAGGTGGGGTCAATCTGGGATGAAATCGTGCTCATGGCCCCCTTTTGGCGCGGAATGCACGCCCCAGTCAAAGCGCATCACGCCTCTGCCCCCCCCAGGCTACATACGAGCGAAGCTTTCTTAAAGAATCAACGGCACGCCTCCATGACGCCTTAATGGTCTTGCGCTAGACTGCGTTCCATCGAGGAACAGACGATGCGCAACCTGCTGCAGTCCATTCCATTTCTGGCCGACGCCGACGAAGCGACGCTGGACTTGTGCGCCCGTGAAGCGGCGTGGTTTTCGCTGCCCGGCGGGACGCCGCTTTTCCATGCCGATGAACCCACCGACATGCTGTTTTTCCTGGTCTCGGGGGCACTGGCGGCGTTCCGCACCGGGCGCAGCGGCGAGACGCGGCTGCTGGGGTATGTGCGCCCCGGTGAGCCGGTGGGCGAAATGGCGCTGATCTCCGGCGATGCGCATACGGGATCCGTTTATGCGGTGCGCGACAGCCAGTTGATCGCCATTCCGCGCACCGTCTTTTCGCAGGTCGTGCACGCGCACCCGGCGCTGATGGCGCGCCTCGCGCGGTTGGCTTTGGCGCGCTCGCGGCAAAAGACAACGCAGCGCATGCGCGCCGAACCGCGGGTTTATGCCCTGATCGCCACCTCCCCGACGATTGACTTGCGCTTGCGCGCCCGCCTGCTGGCGGAACATATGTCCAAGCTTGGACGCAGCGTGCGCATCGTGGAGGCAGATGAAGGTGAAGCTATTGGCCCGGCCGGTTTTGACGCGCTGGAGCGCGAACACGACTTTGTCTTTCTGATCGCCCCAATCGGCGACACGGCCTGGTTCAAGATTTGCCTGCGACAAGCCGATCGCATTTGGGTTTTGGCACGCGCGGATGCGCGGCCCTCAATTCCATTTTTGCCAGATGATCCATCACCCGCCCGGCAATTCCGCTTTGTTGACGTGGTGTTGCTGCATCATGGCAATGATCGCCGCGCAGCGAGTGCGGAAGATTGGCGCACCGCATGCGATGCCTCGCGGATTTTCCATTGGGACGGCTTGAACGATAAAACCGCCGCGCGCCTGGCGCGCACGATTGCCGGTGTGGCGATTGGCCTTGTGTTGTCGGGCGGGGGTGCACGCTCTTACGCGGCAATCGGTGTGATCCGTGCACTGCGGGAAGCAAACATTCCGATGGATGTTGTCGGCGGCACATCGATGGGCGCCATTGTTGCAGCCTGTTACGCAATGGGCTGGAGCGACGATGAAATCGAAGTGCGCATTCGCAAAGCCTTTGTCGAAAGCAATCCGCTCGGGGATTATGTGTTGCCAGTGGTGGCGCTGTCGCGCGGCAAGCGTGTTGATGATCGCCTGCTGGAACATTTTGGTGACGCACAGATTGAGGATTTGCAGATTCCATTTTTCTGCGTGTCCACAAACCTGATGACAACCTCAATCCGTGTCCACCGCCAAGGCCTGCTGCGCAAAGCACTGCGCGCATCCATCAGCTTGCCCGGCATTTTGCCGCCTGTGGTGGACGGCAATGACGGCCTGCTGGTTGATGGTGCGGTGCTGAAGAATTTCCCCGTCGACATCATGACGCAAGTGCATCGCGGCCGGATCATCGGCGTCGATGTGGCGCGCCCTGCCCCCTTGCAACTGGACGATTATCGCAATCCGCCGGGATTTTTCACCTGGGTTGCGCGCCACGGTCTGCAATCGCCGCCGCCCATTGGCACATTATTGATGCGCGCCGCCACGATCAGCGTTGATCCCTGGCAGGGCCGTGACATGACCGATGTGCTGATTGCGCCAGACATGCCCAATGTCGATCTGCGCGATTGGAAACAGTATGATGAGGCGGTTGCCGCCGGATACGAAGCCGCTGTCACTGCGCTGAAGCGCTCACCCCCGATTTCAGGCCAGGCGTTGGAAGATCGCTTGAATGCAGAAGCCGATATCGACGCCGACGCCACAGATCTTGTCGCCGCGGACGGCTGAGGCCCCCATCTTTCGTTTCACTCCGCGCGCGGTTAAACTGGTCCCATGCTTAATCGTTTCTGCGCCATTGTTCTTGTTGCTCTTGTTTCGGCCTGCACGCCAGCCCCTGCGCCGCACAGCGGCAATCCCGCAGATGCCGCCGGCCTCCCTGCAGATTGCGCATTAAGCGTGTCAAGGCCGATCGCCTTCACCGATGCAGGCGGCGGCGATACGATTGAGGCGCGCACGCTGCCGGCGGCAAGCTGCGACCAAACGGTGATGGTGGTGTCGCTGCGCGCGCGCGATGGGCGTTTGTTGTACGCGTTCGCCGCACCATACGGGCAAATGACCCAAGCCGACCCCACCCGCGGCATGCGCGCCGTGCTGGACGCCTGGGTGCAGGCGCGCGTGGACGATACCGGCGCCGCCCCCGCCTGGACCGGCGCCGGAGACGCATTTCCAGCCGCGTTTGGACAAAATGGCGGTTCGCCCTTCATGCGCGAAATCTACGAGGGCATTCGTGCCGACAAGCGCCCGCGCCTGTGTTTGGCGACATCGTACGAGGCGTTTCAATGCTTGTATTATGAGGCCGAGAGCGGCCAGGTCGGCGTGTTGTTTACAGCGTCGCCATAACGGTTTCGTCGTCGCAGATACGGGCCAACGCACCGCGCGAGGCCGCAACCCCCGTGGAAAAGCACGCTTGCAAAAGATAGCCGCCGGTGGGGGCGTCCCAATCCAGCATTTCACCGCACACAAAAACGTGCGGCAAGGCTTTCAGGCTGAGGTCATCATTGACGCTGGCCCATGCCACGCCCCCAGCCGTGGAAATGGCGTGAGCGATCGGCGCGAAGCCCTTGATCGTAAGTAGGCAACGCTTGATCGCCGCCGCCAAGCCTTCGGCGTCGCGCCGCTCACACAGGGCCTGCACAATGCGCGCGCCCGGTGGCGATAATCCGCATGATTGTTGAAGAAACGCGCCAAGCGAGCGTTTGCGATCACGCGCCGAAAGCCGTGCGGCAAGATCGGCTTCGCTGCGATTGGGCTGCAGGTCCAATGCGATTGGTATATCTGCGGCAAACGCGGCGCGAAGGGCGGCGCCGGCGCCATAGATTGCCTGCCCCTCAAGGCCCGACGCCGTCAACATCACTTCGCCGGGAAAGCGTCTATCGCCGGCCAGCACCGCCACATGCTTTAGCGATTGCCCGGCCAGCGCTGTGACACTGTCTGGCCAGTCGATTGCGACCCCGACATTCGACGCGACAAGCGGCGAAATCTCAACCCCGCAGCCCGCCAAAAGACGCGTCCAACGACCATCTGCGCCCAACTCCGGCCAACTGGCGCCGCCCAACGCCAAGATGATCGCATCCGCAGTGATGCCAGATGCGACGCCGTTTTCTTCCACCATCACCCCAGTTTCATCGATCGCCGTCAGTGTGGCGCCGCCCCGATGGTGCACGCCCAGGGCCGACAAGCGCTGCAACCATGCACGCAGCAGCGGGCTGGCCTTCATCGCTCTCGGAAACACCCGCCCGCTGGAGCCGACAAACGTCTGCGCCCCCAATCCATCCGCCCAGGCGCGCAGCGCAACCGGCGGGAACGCGTGTAGATGCACCGCCAACCCGTCGCCGCCCTCACGGTAGCGCATCAGGAAGTTATCCAGCGGTTCACTGTGGGTGAGATTGAGGCCGCCACGCCCGGCCAGCAAAAACTTGCGCCCCGGAAGGCGCATGCGATCATAAACCGTGACGCGTGCGCCGGCGTGGGCTGCGATCTCTGCCGCGATCAGCCCTGCAGGCCCTGCGCCGATCACGGCGATGGCGCCGCTCAGGACGCGATATCCGAAAGACGCACGCTTAAGCCCGGATCAAACAACGGCGCCAGGGTTAGATCAAACGGCGCGGTGATGATCTCGCCCCACCCGTCGGCGCTGGGCGCGCGATGCAGCACGGTGACAGCGCTTGGGATGTCCACCACCCACAATTCCACCACACCGGCTTTGCCATAGCGGGGCGCCTTGATCATAAGATCGCGAAGCCGCATCGTATCTGCGATTTCGATGGCGATGACGACATCATGCGGACGGATCGACGATGGCACGTCCATTCCGTTCAGGATCAAGACATCGACTTCAAAGGTGATTGCAGGCCGGCCTGAAATCACCAACGTCGCTTCAGGGATCAAAAGACAATTCTGCAGTTGCGCGGCCCAAGCGCGCACCAGCATGGCTTTCACGCGCACGTGCGGGGCGTGCGGTGGGCTCATCGGTACAATTTCCCCATCGATCAGCACAAATTTTTCGTCCTGATCGAGAATGCCGGCAGCCGGCATTGCCTCGATCCCGGAAATGAAAAAGCCACACTGATCGAGCCTTTCAGCACCACGGGTTGGAAGCGTCATCATGGTCCCACCTTACCACTGCGGCTGGACATTTCACTACACCCCCAAAGCGCCGATAATCGCCACGCTGCATACATTGGAATTTGGCGCCCCGCCCAAATTATGCGTGAGGCCGAGACTGGGCGCCTTGAGTTGCCGCGCGCCTGCGCGCCCCTGCAGCTGCAGATACATCTCATACAACATCCGCAAACCCGATGCGCCGATCGGGTGGCCGAAACATTTCAAGCCGCCGTCAATCTGGCATGGCATGCCGCCGTCAGCATCGTAAAAGCCGTTGAGCACGTCTTTCCAGCCTTGGCCCTCCTCAGAGATGAAAAGATCCTCCATCGTCACCAATTCCGTTATGGAAAAACAATCGTGCACCTCGATCATGCTGATCTGTTCACGCGGGCGATCGACACCGGCCTCATGATACGCTTTCCGCGCCGCAATCCGCGCGGTGTGGAAATAGCTGCCGTCCCAGCTGTTGTGCTGGCTTTCAAAACCGTTCGAAACGGCCAACTGCAACGCCTTCACCGACACGATGTCCTTTTTGCCGAGCGCCTTGGCGATTTCCGGCGTTGTCACAATGGCGGCCGCCGCCCCGTCAGACACGCCGCAGCAATCAAACAGGCCGAGCGGTTCAGCAATCATCGGCGCATTGATCACCTGCTCCGCGCTAACTTCATTACGCAGATGGGCCTTTGGATTTTTCGCGCCATTGGCGTGGCTTTTCACCGACACGTGCGCAATCGCGCGCTTCAAGTCCTTCTTATCCACGCCATGTTTGGCGCGATAGGCGCTGGCAAGCTGAGCAAAATTACCCGGAGCCGATCCATTCGGCGCCACTTGCGGCTGATAGGCGCCCATGTTTTGCACCGGCAGACCGCCATATCCGGTGTCTTTCAACTTCTCGACCCCGATCGCCAGCGCAATATCCGCCGCCCCCGCCGCCACCGCATACACAGCGCCGCGGAAACTTTCCGATCCCGATGCGCAGAAATTCTCCACCCGCGTGACGGCGATATTGGGCAGTCGCAACGCCGCCGACGCTGAAACCCCGCCCTTCCCAGCGCCGATATCTTGATTGTAGTGGCCAAGCCATGCCGCATCGATTTGCGAAGTTTCAATTCCGGCATCGCCCATCGCTTCAAGAAAGGCCTCAACCATCAAATCTTCCGGACCGCAGTCCCAGCGTTCACCAAACTTGGAGCACCCCATTCCGAGAATGGCGACCTTATCGCGGATACCAGCAGGCATGGACATTCTCCCTTGTTTTCGCGCGGCCAGATTTGGCTACACATTCATGCAATTCACCGCAATGATGGCGCGCCTTTCGGCCCTCTGCGACGGCGCGCACCCGAACAAGGCATCAACCTTGCCTGCGCGTTCTTGTTTCGCCGCCGAAGCCATTCGCACGTCCTCGCGCTGACTTTTATGGCTGTATGGCCTCAGGCCAAGCCGTTAAGGCGCACTGTAAACGGCGGCGTTGGCGCTGTACACCCAACTCACCGACGCCGCCGCGATCACGAACGCCTAACGCCGTGGCTGCGGTAGCCCAAGCGCTTGGGCATGCCATCGCGCACCTCTCCGGCTTCAAAGTGCAACCCCTTGGCCATCGCACGCAATCACATTAAGCGGCGCGCGCCCTCGCCCAAGGCCGGGGATGCTCCACCACCGGGCAAATCGCTATCAGGGACACGTCCTCAGCGAGGCGCCCTTCAGCCCAATCGCCATGCGCGTCCAGGGCCGCCCGCGCATCCGCCATCGCCATGTCGCGGCGCAGACCGCAAACAACCGGCAAGCCCGCTTCACCCGCGCCATCGCTGCGGCCATAGCGATCTTGCAATTCATAGCTGAGCGCCAAAACCCGATCGCGCAACGCACAGGCCCGCTCCACCACCGCAAGACGCATTATCGCGATTTCGGCGTCCTGTCGTTTGCGCAATATACCGGCGATGATCAGCGCGCCCACATGCCGCGCCAGCGCCGTTAGCCAATCCAGGCCCGACACCCATTGCGACGGGATCGTCACAACGAAACCGCAATCTGGCACACCGATCCGCCAGATCAGGTCCTGCAATCCCGCCCCGCTTTCATCACATCAGAATCGCGGCTTGGTTCGCGCACGCCAGATTAGCGCAGCCTTGCGAACGCATGAGGCTTTTTGCCATTCACGGACGTTATCGCACCGGGACCGCTTTCCAAAAGTAGCGGGTGAAACCGCGGCGCTCGTCCCACTCCTTGACGCGAAACGCCATACGTACCGGCGTCCCCGCGTCGATCTCACCGGGCTCAACATCGGTGATATCCATGAAGATGCGCCCGCCTTCCTCAAATATGATCATGCCATAATGATTGGGCGGGCTCATGGAGTAGGTAAGATAATCAGCGCTGTAGGTGAGCACTTTGGCGCGGCGTTCGGCGAATTTGTACGGCTCCTGCGTATCGACGGTCGGATTATTGGGATTAACACTGATCCGCGAGCGCGGAAATTGCACAACACCGGTTTCGCGGCACCGCCCACCGACCAGCCCCAAAATACCTTCATTGTTGCGATACAGGGTTGTAAGCGCGGTTTTATTGTCTTTCTCGGCGCGCATTCCGCGGTCCCATTCGAGGAGGCCGTTGAAAACCGCGAATTTAAGATAATTGCTTTCTTCTTTGCGGTTGGAGAGCCAGCCGGAAGCACCACGCACCGGCTTGTAGGCGGTGTTTTTTTCTGTGACGCGGAACACCAGCGCCTCACAGCCCTGGCCAAACTGCGCCACCACAATCACCGCCCCCGGTCTCGCTGTTTCCAAGGTGTGTGCGAGCAGAAACAGCGCATGCGCGCAGCCCGCTTCACCGACCGTCGCCGCCAGCGTGCCTTTCACCGCGTCCGGCTTGATCTTGACGCGTTTGGCGATGCTTTCCGGCACACCCTTGAACAGCGACGGGAGAATAAAATGATCCACCGCGTCGGCGCTGACGTTCGCACTTGCCAAAGCGCGCTCAATCGTTGGCGGAACAAGCTTGGCAAATCCCTCATCACGCACCCAGCGCTCTTCCCACTGATAGTCGAACGCCTCACCATCGCCACGGAAATGATCGACAAAATCCGCCGTCGTCACCGCGCCGCCAATCCATGCGGCAATCACATCGCCGCCGCCAACCTGAAACGCAGCGCCCGCATCGCCAAAATCCAATTCCTGCGTCGAGGCTGCGCGTGCACGGCGCCGATCCGCCGCCGCCACCAGAATGGTTTTCCCCACCGGCATTCCGCGCGCAGAGGCAAGCGCAGTGGATAATGCCGTGACGCCCGCCCTTTGCGATCCCGTGATGTCGCTGGCGCCGATGAAGGGCGCCAAGGTCAAGGCGGCCGCCGCAATACCGGCGTTCAAGCGATCAGAAAACGGCAGCGTGGTGGAAGCCAGCAACAACGCCTGCACATGCGTGCGATCATCGCCGGCGCCCAGGCAATCGCGCGCCGCTTCCACCGCCATCGTTATCGCATCTTCATCCCAATTGGCCATCGTGCGTTCGCCTTTGGCTTTGCTGGCCAGATTGGGTGCAAGCCACTGATGCGCCTTCGCCACCGCCGCGCGCTG
>JBIKVO010000171.1:0-6673 GCA_044356795.1 Caulobacterales bacterium | reverse complement strand
CGCCAGCCGGCGAGAAGCGATCGCGGAAGCGGTCGCGTTGTTTGGGATTGATCCCGAAAACGGCGACGCCGCGATCCATCAGGGCTTCGACGACAGGACCGTGCGGCGTTTCAATCGCTGCGGCGATCTCGCCGGCTGCGGGCGCCTGATCGATCAGCCAAGCGACCATGGCGCCAAGGCCGTCGGCGTCATGCGCAAAGGCCCTTTGTTGTGGCGCGCCGGCGCCGATGATGCAGACCTGATGCTCTTTGCGCGCCCAATCCACGCCAACGAACAGGGTCGGCTCTTTGTCCATGCGCGCCCCCTCTCAACGAATGGGCCGCTGCGGTGCTTCGCCATTCCCTGTACAGGCGCTCGGGCGAACCCGGCGCAACTCCCCACTGGGCGTGCAACGCAGCCGACCAACCGAGGCGCATGTCCTCCCCCAGGCGCTCGAAGACGCAGGGGGGGAAAGGCTGCTCTCGACCCGCTGGCCCGAGGCGGATAGGATGTCCTAACCCGCTCGAAAAAGGGACAGGGGGCGGTAACGTGCCCATAGCCAATCGCCTTAACGGCAATGTCCAGACGTCACGTTACACTGCCGACAGCTGTCGTTGCGCGGCAGTGTTGACGTTATTCGCGCAGTGCGGTTGCGCTCGCGCTTTGTACCGGGCCCATGAGATAAGCTAGAATGGTGCGCCGGCCAGAAAGGATATCGATGTCGGCTGTCATACCCGGCGTCACGGGCTTATCGGGGCCGAATCCCTTGGCGTCAGCGCTCAAGCGAACACGGAAGTAAGTCTCACCTTTTTGATCCTGCAAGGCGTCGGCGGAAATCTCAAGAACCCGACCGTCCAAGGTGCCATGCGTTGCGTAGTCGTAGGCGCTGATCTTCACTTTTGCCTCTTGGCCGGGCCACACGTCGGCGCGATCTTGCGGACGCAGCCTGGCCTCGATAATAATTTGTTGATCAATCGGAACAATCTCGATCAAGGGATCGCCGCTGCGCACGACGCCGCCAACGGTTTGCACCAGAACCTTATTGATAACGCCGTCCATCGGCGCACGCACTTCGTTGCGATCGCTGCGATCGTTAAAGGCCGTTAAGCCTTGTTTGGCTTTTTCCAGGTCCACGCGCAACTCCGACGCCGCCTGTTCGGCTTCAGCAAGGAATTTCGCGCGCGTGCTAGCGGCGCGGCTCTCGGCCTCTTGCGCCTGCGCACGGATTTGCGGGATGGCGGTGACGGCGTCGCTAATCCGGGTGCGTAACTGCTCAAGATTGGCGCGGCGATCCAGAACCTCCTGGCGCGAAGCGGCATCGGCGGCAAAGGCGCCCTCTAGCAATTGCAGTCGTTCCCGCATGATTTGTTCCTCTGCGCGAAGACTTTTCAGGCGGGCGTCAATCGACGCTAATTCAGAGCGATGGCCAGTTGCCTGGCTTTGGATTACCGATAGTTCCTGGCGCAATTGATTGCGGCGGGCAACGAACAGGGCCGCCTCTGACTCCGCGATTTGAGGGGCGATTTTTGCAAGGGCCACATCAGGTATAAAGCTTTGAAGTTCCCGCGCTTCGGCTTCAAGCCGCGCCAGCATTAGTTGTTTGGAAACCACATCGGTCTGCGCATTACTGGCGTCAGCGGTGTCAAAGCTGTTCGAAATGCGCATCAGCAGATCCCCTTTTTTGACGCGCTGGCCCTCGCGGATCAAGATTTCACCAACAATTCCGCCTTCAAGGTGCTGAACAACCTGATTTTGAACCGAAGGAATGACGCGCCCGGACGCACGCGTAACCGCATCAAGTTGGAATGCTGTCGCCCAAGCAAGGAAAACAACTGTTATGAAACCCAAGGCGCGCAACAGGCGTCCTGAGGGTTCGGTCTGCAATCGGGCGCTCCACGGACCTGCTGAGTGCAGGCTCAAGTCTTCGCTCGTGTTTTCCGGTTTGTTTGCAGGGTTCATGCGTTCTCTTTACCGCAACGATACTGATAGCGCGTTAAGTGAGAGCATGAAGGTTCCAAGCCCATACCGTCTTCAGGACCTCGCCGGCGCCGCCGTCGCAACCGCCAAAAGTCTTGTCCATCTGGCAAGTCTTGCGCGTGAGGTTGGTTTGGCGCGCGCGATGAAGGCGCAGAAGCGCGCAGAACACACTGACGATGACGGAGATGCCAACGGCCTCACTCTGATTGAAGCGTTAACGGCGCTGTTGCAGCGCAACGGCGAGGCAGTCTCGCCGCAGGGCGTCAGCGCGGCGTTACCCCTGGCGGGCGACGATCTGGATCCGCGTGTAGCGCCAATTGCGTTGGCGCGCCATCGTGTCAGCGCACGATGGGAGCGGCGGCGGTTGACAGATCTTACCGCTGCAGATTTTCCCTGCATCTTGCGCTTGAAGAATGGACAGTATCTTCTTGCGATCACGCGTGTGGATGGCGGCAAGGTGCGGCTGGCAAATCCAATCCGCGGGTCGCAAGCAACTGTGCTTGAGCTGGAAGAAACGCTTATTCTGGCGGGTACCGGCGATGTTTTGATTGTCGGCAGCGCAGATCCCGTCAATGGCGATCCGGCCAGTGATGATGGCGAAGCGATGCGATCCAACCCGCGGGGGTGGATTCTGGCGCGCTTCTTTGAGGACAAAACCATCCTCGTGCGCCTCGCGCTTGCAGCCGTTCTTCTGAATCTGTGCGCAATGGCGATGCCGATGTATCAGCGCGCCATTTATGACCGCGTCATTCCAAATCTCGCGATGGAAAGTCTCTGGGCGTTGTCGATCGGGGTTGCAATCGCACTGATCTTTGAATTCATGCTGCGGACAGTGAAGTCTGATTTTGTGGAGGCTGCGGGCCTCCGCGTATCTCACTTGGTGCAACACAAAGTGGTGTCGGGGCTTTTGTCGGCACGACGCGAACATGCCAACATCGAGTCGGGTACGCTTCAGGTTGCGCTACGAGATGTAGACGGCTTGGCGCATTTGGCCCCCCTGGCAATCGTCACAGTCCTTGTAGATTTGCCATTTTTCTTTCTATTCGTTGCCTTGTTGTGGTTTACCGGCGGTCCAGTAGCCGTGGCGGCGGCGGCGGGCGCGATGGTCATCATGTTTCTTGGTCTGGTCGCCGCAACCGGCCTTGGCGCCATGAGCGAACGTGGTTCGCGCTTGTCCCGTGCGCGGTCCAACCAGGTTGTCGATGCCGCGGACGGGTTGTTGACGATCAAGGCCAATCAGTATGAAGGTAAATTTCTTCGCGACTGGTCGGTGGTTTCCGATCATCTATCGCTCAGCGGCCATGCGCAGCGACGATGGATGGAGTGGTCAAACGCGATGACGGCGACAGCCGTGCAAGGCGTGACCGTTATCGTTCTGATTGTCGGTGTTTATCTGATGCAGAGCGGCGCGATGACAGTTGGCGCCCTGATAGCGTGTTCGCTTCTAGCGGGGCGTGCGATGGCGCCAGTCGCGCAGGCCACCATGATCCTGTCAAAAGCCAATCAGGCGTTTGCGCAGTTTGCTTCGTTGGCGCAGCTTATTTCACTGCCGGCAGAGAGGGACGTGGCTTCGCCTGCCATATCGGGAAAGACAATCCGCGGCGAGATTGAATTCAAGGGCGTAACTTTTGGTTATGAAAAAGACGGCCCCGCCGCGCTGCGCGAAGTATCATTGCGCATCGGGCCGGGCGAACGCGTTGCCGTGATTGGCAAATCGGGTTCGGGTAAGTCAACGCTGTTGCAGCTGGCTGCCTGCCTGGCTGAACCCTCAGGCGGAAAGGTGCTGTTCGATGGTTTTTCGGTGGATCAATACGGCATCAGCCGCGTACGCAGCGCGGTGGCGTTTGCTGGGCAGGATGCAATTGTCTTTGATCAAAGCCTGAAAGAAAATCTCCTTTTGGGCGCCCAGAATGCGTCCGAAGATGACATGATCCAGGCAATCCGGATCACCGGTGTGGATCAGATTGCGGCGCGCTTGCCTGATGGTTTTGGCGCGAAGTTGGGGCATCGCGGTTCGCGTCTTTCGATGGGCCAACGTCAGGCGGTGATTGTCGCGCGCGCGCTGCTCCGAAAGACGCCGATCATGATTCTCGATGAGCCGACAGCCTCCATGGATTCGGGTGCTGAACAAAAGCTGCGCGATGGTCTGATGGCGATTCCGCGCGGCCAAACCCTGCTCATCAGTACGCATCGCATGGAGCTGCTGCCTCTGGTGGATCGTGTAATTTGGATGGAGGAAGGGCGGATTGTGGCAGATAAATCGCGCGATCAGGTGGTGGCGCAATTGAGAGCGGCGGGTATTGCGCGCGGCGGAGGCGCTTAGGCATGAGCAACATGATCAAGATCATGATTGTGTCAAACGACGCCGAGATGATTCAATCCGTGCGCGGCGCCATTACAGGCGCTGGATCGGCGGGCGCAATGCGTGTGCGCCAGGATTTCGTGCAACGATGGCAATTGGTGCGGGCCGGCAGCGGGGCGGAGCAGCCGCGCTGGTCTTTGTCGACGGCGCGATCTGTGGATGCGGCGACCGACAGTCTGGAGGCCTTCGTCGAGAATGCTGCGACCATGCCTACCATCGTGCTTGTCGATAGTGACATCGATCGACACGATTCGCTGCTGCTGTTTCTGCTTACGACGCAAGCCGTTTCGGAACAGGTGCAATTGGTTTTGCTGTCACGCAACAACGGGGCGAGTCTTCGGTCGGCCTTGGAAGAGCTGGGCGATGGGGATCGCTGTGCATATTTACGCAAGCCTGTTGCGCTGGATGAACTCGCACGCGTTTTGACCTATCTTGCATGGCGCGGTGTGATGACTTTGAATCTTCGCAATGCGCAGGAACGAGGATTTTCGGGCGTCGGCGCTGCAGATCTTGCCAGTGCAATGATTATGGAGAGTGAGGCTGAACAGAAGCGAATGGCGGTTCAGGATGCTCTGACTAAACTGGGCAATCGCCGTTTATTTGATGCAAGTCTTACCGAAATTACCGCAAAGCCTGCCGGCGCCAGAAGCCAAATCCTGATGCTGATTGATTTGGATCGCTTCAAGGCCGTCAATGATACCCTAGGCCATGCGGCCGGCGATGAATTGCTGCAGCAGGTGGCGGATCGGTTGCGGGAGTTGGCCAGCGCAAACGATGTTTTGTTCCGCCTTGGTGGTGATGAATTTGCGTTGCTGCGGGCTGAAGCGCAGGGCGCGCAGGAGGCTGCTGAAGCGGTTATTGCATCACTCAATCGTCCATTTACTGTGGCTGGCCGAGCAGTGCGGATCGGCGCCTCAATCGGATGGTCGCCAGCACCGGAGCGTCCGGGCGAAGCGTCGGAATGGACTGCGCGCGCGGATGCGGCGTTGTACGCGGCGAAAGGGGCCGGGCGGGGCGTGGCCATCAAGTACTCCGAAGATCAGGCTCGTGCGAGGCGCCAGCGCGTCCTGCTGGAAGATCGCGTGCGATCGATGATTGCGCGGGGCCATGCGCCGCTGTTGTACACCGTGTTGGCGGATCCCCGTTCCGGGTCGGCAGGCGGCGTTGAAGCGGTGCTTGATTTTGATGGTGACGGGCGTGCAGAATCAACACTGCAGAAAATTGACGGGCTGTTAACGGATCCGCAGCTGGCGATCGATTTGGCGCTGTGGACTGCGCGCAGTGCATGTGAACAAATTGCGCGGGTGAATAGCATTGCCTTGCACTTGCCGTTGACAATGCGTGTGTTGATGAGCGAGGACGCCATTGAAACATTGATCAAGGCTGCAAGAGCATCTTCGATTACGCCGCAGCGGATTGTGATTGAGGCGACGGCTTCAGAAGTTCTTGCCCAGTTGGATGCTGTGGCTGCAAATGTTGCCCGCCTGCGTGGCGAAGGCATTCTGCTGGTGTTGCGTTCGTTCGGGGTGGGGATGTTTTCGCTTCAGGGATTGCAGAAGCTTAAACCCTATGGCGTCAAGCTTGCGGCGAGCCTTGCCAAAGAGGCGGTGTCGAACGGACCTGAGGTTGATGTCGTTGCCGGCCTTGTGGCGATCGCGCGTGGATGTGGCCTGAAAGTGCTGGCTGCAGGCGCGGATTCCGACGCCGAGTGGAATAAACTGGCCAGTATGGGATGCGTGCGACTGCAGGGACGAGTCGTCAGTACACTGATGACCATAGACTCTCTGCGCCAGAGGCTTTCGATGTCAAGTGCCAGTGAGCTTGCACACCGCGCAGCGCCAGCGAAGGCAACTCCTCCTGCGTGATTCAGCTCTCAGGCCCAAGGGTTTCTTAACGCTGTTCGTTCGCGCAAAATCAAGGATACCAGAGTTAAGCTGTCTCTGTGAAAATTACCCTCACGGCGCAACCGTAATGACTACGGCCTGCGACGTCGGCATGTGGGAAGGATGCAGACATGGCCGGCGCATCGGCAGAAGGCGAACAGAATCCATGGCCAGCGTTCGTCGACGTGTTGACGACCGTGATCATGGTTGTCACCTTTCTGCTAGTGATCATGAGCGCGGCGGTGATGAAGCTGTCCCAGTCGGTGGTAGAAGAGGTCAAGCAGATCTATAATTCCGGATCAATAGACAAGCTACAGAGTGAATTGCAGCAGGCGCGCAAAGACCTTGAGAGTGAGCGCACAAAGAGGCACACTTTGGAAATGGGGATGCAGATTGGCGAGAATGGAAGGACTTCGTCGGTAGCGCTGCGTGCAGCGCCCCTAACACAGGCAGAACTTTCTCAAGGTGATCT
>JBIKVO010000169.1:0-6708 GCA_044356795.1 Caulobacterales bacterium | reverse complement strand
CGAATCCGACCAAACCGTTTTTCTGCTTGATGGCGTGAAGCTGAACGATCCATCCTCACCTGGCGGCGGCTTCAATTTCGCCAATCTGATGGTGGGGGATGTGGCGCGCATCGAGATTTTGCGCGGCCCGCAATCAACATTGTATGGCAGCCAGGCGATTGGCGGGGTGGTCAATCTGATCACGCGCGATCGCGACAGTGCGCAAAGCGCGGCCTTGAGCGCTGAAGTGGGCGAACAAGACTTTCAGCGCGTGTCGGGGCGCGCCAACGGGCGGCTTGGCGCTGTGTCTTATGCGGCGTCGGTCGGGCATTTCGAGACGGACGGCGTCAGCGCTTTGGCGCGCGAAAACGGCGGACGCGAGCGCGACGGCTACAGCAATTCCAGCCTTTATGGCCGCGTTCTCTACGATCTTTCTCAGGGCGCAGTATTGGAGGCGCGGGCCTCATGGTCGAAGTCTGACGTCAATCAGGATGGCTTTCCGCCGCCGTTTTTTTCGTTCGCTGATACGCGCGAGACGCTTGCGACAGAAGAGCGCCTTGTTTTTTTCGGCGCCGCGTTTGGCAATGCGACGCTGCGTCATCGCGCCTCAGCGTCGCGCACCGACACCGACCGCGAAGGCCGCAATCCCGATACCGCGCCTATCACGACCTTTCTTGGCGAGGGTGTAAACGAACGGCTTGAGTGGCAAACGACATGGACGCCTGTTTCGGACGTGATCGTGACGGCCGGATTGGAGCGCGAAGAATCCAAGCTGAATACGCGCAGCCCCTCCAGTTTTGATCCCAATCCCGTCCCGACGATCGCCAGCGTGACGATTGACGCCGCCTATCTGCAAGCGCAGGCGACACCGTTTGACGGGCTCACGGCGACGCTTGGCGTGCGGCTCTCGCGCAATTCGCGCTTCGGCGAGGCCATCAATCTGCGCGCCACCGCAGCCTACAGCCCCAATGGCGGCGACACAGTCTTGCGGGCGTCGATTGGCGATGGGTTCAAGGCGCCAACGCCGTTTCAGCTGTTGTCGGATTTTGGCAATCCCACACTGCGCCCGGAAGATGCCTATGCGTTCGATTTCAGTTTGGAGCATCGGGCGTTCGATGGCGCCTTGCAGGCCAGCATTGGTTATTTCGAACGCATCGCCCAAGACCAGATCGACTTTGTCTCATGCTTCGGCCGGACTGAGCCATTTTGTATTGGGCGCCCGTTTGGAACCTATGACAATGTTCGTGCAGCACGCGCGCACGGTGTGGAGGCAAGCCTTGCCTGGCGCCCGATCGAAGGGTTGCGGATTGACGCCAATGTCACCGACTTGCGCGCTGAAAACCGCTCCACTGGCAGTGCGGCATTCGGCAAGGATTTGCCGCGCCGGCCGCGTCAAACGGCGTCGCTTGGCGCGTCTTATGTGTTTGACGGCGGCGCCGAGATTGGCGCCTCTGCGCTGTATGTCGGGGCCAACTTCGACGATAGCGCCAATCTGCGTCGGCTGAAAAGCTATGCATTGTTGATGGTTCGGGGATCCTTGCCGGTGACGGAAACTGCCGCACTCTATGGGCGGATTGAGAATGTTACGGACGAAGCCTACCAGACAAGCTTTCAGTATAGCGGTTTGCCGCGCCAAGCGGTGATCGGCGTGCGGGTGGTCTTCTGATGCGCTGGCGTTCGGGTTTGGCCGCGCTATGCCTTGCTGCAGCGGGATGCAGCGCTGCGCCAAACCCGGTCGCAAATCCCGTTGTCGGCGCGCCATCGCGCGTTGTGAGCCTTGATTATTGCGCGGATCAGTTCGTGTTGAAAATCGCCGATCCGAGACAGATCGCGGCGGTATCGGTCGATGCGGACAAGGAGTTTTCTTACATGCGCAGCGCCGCCGCCGAGCATGCGAAAGTGCGCATGACGGTGGAGGATGTGTTGGCGTTAAAGCCTGATCTGGTGGTGCGCACCTATGGCGGTGGGCCGCTGGCGGGCGATCTTTTGCAGCGTTCGGGCGTGCGCGTGGTGCAAGTGCCGTTTGCGCAATCGCTTGCCGATGTGCGCGGCGGTATTGCGATGGTCGCCGACGCTCTGGGCCAGTCGGCGCGGGGCGAGGCGATCATGGCCGCGTTCGATCGCCGCTTGGCTGCGCTGTCTGTGGTTTCCAGCCCGGCCCATAGGCGCAGCGCCTTGTATCTCACGCCGTCAGGCTACACGACCGGGCCTGGCGGCTTGATTGATCACATGCTCACCGCCGCCGGCCTTGAGACTATCGAGCGCAGACCCGGCTGGCGCCCGGCGCCCCTGGAAGTCCTATTGCGGACGCCTCCTGATGTGATCGTGATGGCCTTTTTCAATCAAACCTTCATCCAGCAGGATCAGTGGTCGCTGACGCGCCACCCGGTTTTGCAACGCATGGTGCAATCGCGGCCAATCGCGGAGTTGAACGGCGCCTGGACGGCGTGCAGCGGCTGGTTCTTGATGGACGCCATTGAGGCGATGGCGGCAGTGGCGCACGCCCCCGCACCATGACTGACGCGCGCCTGATCACCGGTTTGAGCGTGCTGGCTGGGGCTGCGATTGCAGCCTCCCTGCTGCTGGGCGCCACAGTCCTACAGCTGGGCGATGTGGCCGGCGCCCTGATCGGGCAGGGCGATGTGGTTTTTCAAACCATTGTCTGGGAAATCCGATTGCCGCGGGCGCTGGCGGCATGTGTTGTGGGCGCGTGTCTTGGCGTCTCAGGCGCAGCCCTCCAAGGCCTGTTGCGAAATCCGCTGGCTGATCCCGGTGTTTTGGGCGTCTCGGCGAGTGCAGCGCTTGCGGCGTCCATGACTTTGTATTTCGGCCTCGCACAGGCCCTCGCCTGGGCCCTGCCGGTTGCGGCGGTGTGTGGGGCGCTGGCGGCGACGGCGTGCTTGGCGGTTGCGGCGGCGTGGGCGCCGTCGGTGGCGACTTTGATCCTGATCGGCGTGGGCTTGTCGAGTGTTGCAGGCGCGGCGATGGCGTTGTTGATGAACCTGGCGCCCAATCCCTTCTCTCTGTCGGACATGGTGAATTGGATGCTGGGTACGGTCGCCAATCGCAGCCTGTGGGATCTGGCGATTGCGGCACCGTTTGCAGCGGCTGGCCTTGCGATCTTGTTTGGGATGGGGCGGTCTTTGACGGCGCTGACGCTTGGCGAAGAGGCCGCCCACGGCGCCGGCGTCAACATTGCGCGGCTGCGGGTTTTGGTGGTGGCGGGGGCGGGCCTCGCCACCGGCGCCGCGGTCAGCCTTGCGGGTGCTGTCGGTTTTGTTGGGTTGGTGGCGGCCCACCTCGTGCGCCCGCTGGTGGGGCATGATCCCCAGCGCACATTGTTGCCGGCCGCGCTATTGGGCGGCGTGATCCTGGTGATCGCCGACATCGCCGTGCGGGTGCTGCCGACGCAGTCGGAGCTGAAGCTTGGGGTGATCGCAGCCTTGATCGGCGGGCCGGTTTTTATGTGGATCGTCGCGCTGCGCGGGAGGGCGGGCTGATGGCGTTGCAGATTGGCGCCGTCACGCTCCATCGCGGCGCGACGGAGGTGGTGCGTGCGGTGTCGTTGCATGTGGAGGCGGGCGCGTTCGTGGCGGTGCTCGGCCCTAATGGCGCCGGCAAAACCAGCCTATTGCGCGCGGCTGTGGGCTTGACAAAACCCAGCGCCGGCGTGGTGCTGGTGAACGGGGTCGCGGTCACGGCGATGGCGCCGCGGATGCGGGCGCAGGCTGTGGCGTATCTCCCGCAGGATCGCCCGCTGGCGTGGCCGTTGGCAGTGCGCGATGTGGTGGGGCTTGGGCGTTTTGCGTATGGCGCGCGCTTGGGTCGTCTGGCGCCGGATGATCGCGCGGCCATCGTTTCGGCGCTTGCGGCCTGTGACCTCGCACACCTCGCCGATCGGCGCACCGACGCGCTGTCGGGCGGTGAAGTGGCGCGGGTGCATCTGGCGCGGGTGTTGGCCAGTGGTGCGCGGCTTTTGGTGCTGGACGAGCCGATTGCCGCCCTCGATCCCGCCCACGCATTCATGGTGATGCAGGTGCTGCAGCGCTTTGTCCGTGATGGCGGGGCTGTTTTGGCCAGCCTGCATGATGTGGCGCTGGCTGATCGGTTTGCCTCGCGGGTGGTGTTGCTGCACCGCGGTGGGGTCGCGGCGGACGGCCCGCCCAGCCAAACGCTGACGCCCGCACACTTGCGTGAGGTGTTTGGCGTATCCATGCTGCGCGTTGACGGCCGTTTGGTGCTGGACGGTCTATAGCCGGGCTCTATGGCGTGCGGTCGCAATTCTGATTGGAAGTTGGGCGGCGTCAGCGCTACGACCTTGTCTGCTCGTTCCTTCCTTCGAGTCAGGAGAAAACATGTCTGGTGATTCACAATGCCCTGTGACGGGCGGCGGCAAGCGCCATACCGCGGCCGGGGCGTATGGCAACGCCAATTGGTGGCCAAATCAGCTCAATCTGAAAATCCTCCACCAGCATTCCACGCTGTCTGATCCGAATGCGGGGCGGTTCGACTATGCGGCGGAATTCAAGACGCTTGACTTGCAGGCGGTGGTGAAGGATTTGCACGCTTTGATGACCGACAGCCAAGCCTGGTGGCCGGCGGATTATGGTCATTATGGTCCTTTTTTCATTCGCATGGCATGGCATGCGGCGGGCACCTATCGTGTGGGCGATGGCCGCGGCGGCGCAGGCGCCGGTCAGCAGCGGTTCGCGCCGACGAATTCGTGGCCAGACAACGCCAACCTCGATAAGGCCCGCCGCCTGCTGTGGCCGATCAAACAAAAATATGGCAGCAAGCTGTCTTGGGCGGATTTGTTCGTGTTGACGGGCAATGTCGCGCTGGAATCGATGGGCTTTAAAACCTTCGGCTTCGGCGGCGGTCGCGCGGATGTTTGGGAGCCGGAAGAGGATGTCTATTGGGGCCCGGAAAACACCTGGCTCGATGACAAGCGCTATAGTGGCGATCGCGATCTGATGGATCCGCTCGCCGCGGTGCAAATGGGCCTGATCTATGTCAACCCGCAGGGCCCGAACGGAAATCCAGATCCGCTGGCGTCGGCCAGGGATATCCGCGAAACCTTCGCACGCATGGCCATGAACGACGAAGAAACCGTCGCGCTCACCGCTGGTGGACATACCTTCGGCAAGGCGCATGGCGCGGGCGATGCAGCCCTTGTCGGCCCGGAACCGGAAGCTTCCCCGATCGAAGAGCAGGGCTTTGGCTGGACCAGCAAATTCGGCGCCGGCAAAGGCAAAGACACCATCACCTCGGGGATCGAAGGCGCCTGGACGGCGAACCCAACGACGTGGGACAATGGCTATTTCGACGTGCTGTTCAAGTATGAGTGGGAATTGACCAAGAGCCCGTCGGGCGCCCATCAGTGGCAACCAAAGGGCTTGCGCAGCGAGGACATGGCGCCGGATGCGCATGATCCGTCCAAGCGCGTACCGATCATGATGACCACTGCCGACATGGCAATGCGCATGGATCCAGCCTACGAAAAAATTTCGCGCCGCTTCAAGGATGATCCGGCCGCGTTCGCCGATGCGTTTGCGCGCGCCTGGTTCAAACTGACCCACCGCGATATGGGCCCAAAGGTGCGCTATCTTGGCGCGCTCGTGCCGCAGGAAGATCTGATTTGGCAAGATCCCATCCCGGCGGTGTCGCATCCGCTGATCGATGACGCCGATGTGGCCTCGTTGAAGGGGAAAATCGCGGCGACCGGTCTGTCGGTGCGGGAGCTGGTGGGCACGGCGTGGGCTTCGGCCTCGACGTTCCGCGGTTCCGACAAGCGCGGCGGCGCTAATGGGGCGCGCATCCGCTTGGCCCCGCAGAAGGACTGGGCAGTGAACGAGCCTGCCGCTCTTGGCAAGGTGCTTGCGGCGCTGGAAGGCGTGCAGCGTGAGTTCAACGCCACGGCTGCCGGCGGCAAGCAAGTCTCGCTTGCCGATGTGATCGTGCTGGCGGGCGGTGTCGGTGTTGAACACGCCGCACGCGCGGCTGGCGTCACCGTGACCGTGCCGTTCACGCCGGGTCGCGCCGATGCCGCCGCTGAACAGACTGATGCGGCCTCGTTTGCCGTGTTGGAGCCGCGCTCGGATGGGTTCCGCAATTATCACAAAGCCGGCCTTGGCGGCGCCACCGAGGAATTGCTGATTGATCGCGCGCAATTGCTGACCCTGACGGCGCCGGAAATGACGGTGCTGGTTGGTGGGCTGCGTGTGCTGCATGTGACCACCGCAGGCGTCAATCATGGCGTGTTCACAGCGCGTCCGGGCGCCTTGACGAACGACTTCTTCGTCAATTTACTGGATATGGGCGTGGAGTGGAAACCAGCCGGCGAAAATCTCTATGAGGGGCGCGATCGCGCCACGGGTGCGTTGAAGTGGACGGGCACGCGGGTTGACCTGGTGTTCGGCTCCAATTCGCAATTGCGCGCTCTGGCGGAGGTGTATGCCTGCAACGACAGTCATGCCAAGTTCGTCAGTGATTTCGTCGCGGCCTGGGTGAAGGTGATGAACCTTGATCGCTTCGATCTGAAGTAAGCGGACGCGGAGACTGTCTCTGATACAGGTGCTGCGCACGCTGTGTCGAAGGGGCGCCAGACAGCAAAGAAAGGGCCACGCGACGCACAGGCATCGTGTGGCCTTTTTTTGATTTTCAGGAGGCATTGTCTGCTGCAATCTTGACATTTGCTGTGCTATGCATGTGCACGTGTTTCAGCGCGCA